>NZ_FSQT01000002.1:600000-805000 GCF_900143515.1 Micromonospora cremea
TCCCGGCACCAGGACACCGGGTGGAACGGCCCGTTGGCGCCCGGTCCCGGGTTGTAGTGCCGTTCCTCGACCTGGGCGACGGTGTGCACGGTGCCGATCGGGTTCGGGTCCCAGTTGTCCCAGCGGTCCGACCGGGTCAGCGTCATCGGCAGCGACGCCGTGGCCGGGTGGTTCCGGTCCACGATGTTGACGACCGCCCGGTTCACCGCCGGCGGCTCCGGGGTGGTGGTGCTGCCGGTGAACAGGCGCAGGTCGGCGAGCTGGGTCAGCGGTTCACCGCTGTTCGCGGTGATGTTCAGCCGGAAATGCTTGAACTCCTGCGGGGTGGCGATGTCGAACCGGCGCGTCTGGAACCGCTCCGGGAAGGTCTGGCCGGTGCGCTTGTCCAGATCGGACCAGCTCTGGCCGTCCGTGGAGCCCTGCAGGGTCCAGTCCTTCGGGTCCCGCCCGGAGGAGTCGTTGGCGGACGTCAACGCGTACCCGGTGATCCGCTTGGCCGCGCTCAGCTCGTACGCCACCCAGGCCGTCGGGGTGCGGACGAGCCACTTGGTGCCGGAGTCACCGTCGGTCAGCTTCTCCTTGGTCTCGTTCGGCGCGTTCTCGCCGCTGGCGGTCACCCGGGCCACCGGCTCGGCCACCGGGATGGCGCCCGCCGGACGGGTGCCGATCAGGCCGGTGAACCAGGTGGAGTCGACCTGCGCGCGAGCGGCGTCGGCGATGCCGACGAAACCGCCGCCGGTCTTCATGTAGCTCTGCAGCGCCGCTTCCTGGTCACGGTTGAGCGCGGCGCCGGTCGCGGAGAGGAAGACCACGCTGCGGTACGCCGACAGCCCGGCCGTGGTGAACACCGCCGGGTTCGTGGTGGCCGTGACCTCGATGTCGTGGTCCGCGCCGAGTTCCTTGATCGCCTGCGCGGCGCGGGCAACCGGGTCCTGCTGCTCCGCCACCGGTCCGTGGAAGACGAGGACCGCCGTCTTGTTCTCCTGCGCCGCCTGTGGTGCGGGTGCCGCCTGCGGTGCGGCTGCTGCCGCGGTGCCCTGCATCAACGTCGCGATGACCGCTCCCGCGGCGAGGGCTCGTCGTAATTGTCTTGTCATCCCCGTCCCCACTTTCGATTCACTCAGCTGCCGTGCGTGTGGGTGTGGCCCTGGAACCTGTGGATGGCCTCTTCCGCGCCCGGCGGCATGCTGCCGTCGGCGTTGCGCACCAGGAAGATCCCGGCCATGCCGCCATCGGAGTGGGACTGCACGTGGCAGTGGTACATCCACGCGCCGGGCCCGACGCCCTCCCCAGCCAGCACCTGGAAGCCGAAGGAGCTGCCCGGGTTCAGGTCCTTGTTGTCGATCACGAGGCTCGGGTCGGCCGGGCCCTCGAGCATGCCGGTGCGGTTGTCCGCCCAGCGGTGCGCGTGCAGGTGGAAGGTGTGGAAGGTGCCGCCGTGCCCGATGGCGAGCCACTCCACCCGCTGGCCCAGGTTCGCCTCGAACATCGGCGTGTCCGGTGCCATCCGGTTGTTGATCATCATGTCGTTGAACACGACCGTGAACTGCTTCTCCGGCAGGATGTCGCCGCGGCGCCGCACTATCAGCGCGCCGTACAGACCCTTGGCGACGCCGGCGGTGCCGTGGTCGGTGCCCATCGCGTGGTCGTGGTAGTGCCAGTAGCCGGCACTGCCCGGCATGAACCGCCGCCCGGACGCGAGGAACATCTCCCGCGAGCGCCACACGTACGTCCGGGTCTCGCCCGGATTGTTGAACGAGGCGTTGAGCGGGCTGCCATCCGAGTCGGTGCTGTAGTCCACTCCGTGCGGATGGATGGACAGCCGCTGGGTGGTGGTGTTGACCAGGGTGATCTCCAGGGTGTCGCCCTCGTAGATCTCCAGCACCGGCCCCGGCACGGTGGCCTGACCGGGCGCCAGGCCGTACCCGAACAGACCTCCGGGCATCTGCTCGGCGTAGATGGTGACCTTCTTGGTGATGCCGGCCACGGCCTGGGCCGGACTGCCGTTGAAGGGGACGCCGACCGTGGACGCGGTGACGCCGACGGCGCCGGCGGCCAGCACTCCGGTTGTCATCAGGGATCTGCGGGACAGGTGACGGGAGGTGCCGACGGGATGGTCGTCCATGGGACTCCGTTCTCGACCGGGCACAGCCGCGACAGGGCAGGGCGCGGCGACCGTCGAGACAGGAGGGACGGCCCCGCAGTTCAAGAGCCCCGTCGCGGACTTTGCTCGGAAGACTCAGAACTTTCGACTGATGACATCAATCTATGTAGCGGTTCGACGAAAGTAAAGATCCTTCGATGGAAAGGTCGCGGCCGGCAACCGTTTCCGCCCGCTGACCAGCACTTTTGGCGGCGCCCTTCTGGGGACGGGAGACGACGATGCCCCCGTCCGGACGGACGGGGGCAGGTCAGGACACGCGCCGTGGGTCGGCCGGTGGGGTGGTTCGAGGATGAGCTGGTCAGGCCGCGGAACGTCCCGACCGCGCCTCGTGCTCGACGGTCGCCGGCCGCTGCTCAACCGCCGGTCCGGCCACCACCGACGACCGGCGCCGTCGGCGCTGCCGCGCCTCACCCAGAAGGCCGCCCAGGACGACCACCGCCCCGACGAGGAGGATCAGCCAGAACCACCGGGAGGAGTCCCACCGCGTCGACTCCGGGCCGGCGAACGGCTGCACGTCGTCCGGCAGGAGTGTCACGGCCGTCGTCCGAGCAGCAGGCCGGGCATGGCCGCCAGCCCGCCATGGGTGGGGGCGGAGACCCGGACCGCGACCGCTGCGAAGGCCAAGGCCGTCGCCAGAAGGGCCGCCGCCTCCAGGGCGAGACCGCCGACCGGCAGATGGGAACGGGCCTCCGCCGGCACCGCCGCCCGGCAGAGCAGAAGCGCCGCGAACCACACCACCACCAGGGGACGGGCGGACAGGGCGATCCGCGTCAGGCGGACCAGCAGGCGGGACGTGGGGGTCACCTGCGTCATCGGGCTGGCCGCGTCGTCCAGCGCGAAGGCCACGCCGAGCGCCACGGTCACCGACACCACCCTGACCAGGGTGACCGCGTACGGGATCCGGTAGGAGACCGCCAGCGGCAGCGCGGCGAGCCCGAGGGCCAGCACGCCGCAGAGCACCGGCGGGGCCTTCCGGGTCGACCGGACCACGTGGGGCAGCAACGCCCGGAGCGTCGTCAGCATCGGGCTCCCTCGGCCGCCAGGCCCTGCACCCGCGTGCCCAGCAGGCTCGCCGCCCGCTCGGTGCCGGTCTCCGGCCGGGTCAGTTCGGCCCAGTTGGCGATCACCTGCTGGCCCACCTGGTCTGCCGGCCGGTCCAGCAACGACCTGACCACCGAGACCTCCTGCCGGCCGATCGACAGCGCCAGCGACGAGTCCAGCAGCGGAAGGACCACGCTGCCGCCGGTCCGCGGCAGCAGGCTGCGTAGCGCGGCGGTCGTCTCCTCGGTCGCTGTGGCGGCGAGCCACAGCACCAGCACCGCGCGGGACCGGCACACGGAGAGGGCCGAGGCCTCGGTCGGCGGCTCGCCGGTGACCACCCGCGCGGCGAAGTGCCCGGCGAAGCTGAGCATCGCGTCCCCGCCGATCTGGTCCGTGCCCCACTTCGTGCCCACGGGCACCGCACCCGGCGTACCGGCCCGCGCGTCGTCCGCCGTCCACGCACCGAGCGGCGGCGAGATGCTGACCGAATCGGTGGTGGTGCCGAACAGGAGACGCTGCCGGACCGCGTACCGGTCGCCAGCCACGTCGGACGGGGTGTGCCGGAGCACCCCGCCGACCAGCGTCGACCACTGGTCGATACGACCCTCGAAGTCGCGGAAGGCGCAGTAGATGACGGCGTCCACCGTCCGACACGTCTGCTGTGCGGAGGGTTCCCGCTCGGCGACCAGACGGCGGGCGGCGACGTCCCCGGGTACCGTGACCGACTGCCCGGCCCCGGCGACCACGGCCAGCACCGTGGTGACGCCCACCGCCGTCACCCCGATCCGCCGGTCGATCCGGCTGCGCGAGAGCCACCGCGCAGCAGAGCACGGCGCAGGCGGCGAGGTAGACCAGGTGGGGCGCCACGGGCCGGTACATGAGATCCGCCGGCAGCGGCGGTTCGAACTCGTCCTCGATCGCGACGAGACCCCACCACTCGAGCATCGGCCGGCTCAGCGTGACCGCGCCCACCAGCGTGAAGATCGCCATGCCGAGGATCACCAGCGGGCCGACGGCGACCATCGAGGTCATCCGTCCCACGGCGACGCCGGCGACCCCGGCGAGCAGGACGACCAGCGGCCCGGTGGCCAACTCCAGTGGGGACGGTTGCCCGACCGCCCCGGGTGCGACGGCGAGGTGGGCGATGGGCGCGCCGACGACGAGCCCGCTGAGCAGCGCCAACGGCAACGGCGCGAGAAGCTGGGCGAGGGTGCGCCGCCAGGGCGCCAGCGCGAGCAGGTCGGTGACCGCGGCGACGCCGGACCGCTGCGCCCGGGTGAGGGCGAGGTTGCTGCCGATGAACGCCCCGGCGGCGATCAGCAGCAGCGGCACCTGGGAGTACCGGTCCTCGTCCTGCAGGACGGGGTAGCGGTGCTCAAGCGCCCCGGTGCCCCACTCGTAGGCCCACAGGGCGAGGTAGAGGAGTAGGCCGGTCAGCACCGCCGGATGACGTAGCAGCCGGACGGCTTCGATCCGGAAGAGGGCGCCGACCGCGCCACGGGGGCGTGGCGACACCGGCAGCGGCGAGGTCGGTGCCGGCGCCAGGCTGGTCCCGGTCACGCCGCGACCTCCGTGGCGGCGGACGGGTCGAGCAGCATCAGGTAACCGTCCTCGAGGGTGGCGGGGAGGAGGTCCGCAGCCGCCGGAGGGACGCCGATGTTGCGGACGGTGCCCACCCCGGTGCGCCAGGCCGCCACCGCCTGCGGACTGCGTTCGGCGCTGTGCCAGACCCGGTTTTCGGCCAGCGCCGTCAACCTCGCGGGCGGGCCGTCGAAGCGGACGAGCCCCGGTCCAGCACAATCACTCGGTGGCACAGGGCCGAGACGTCCTCGGTCTGGTGGGTGGAGAGCAGGACGACCCGCCCCTCGCCGAGATCCGCGATCAGCTCGCGGAACCGGAGGCGCTGTTCCGGGTCGAGCCCGACGGTCGGCTCGTCGGATCGCCCACGATGGCGGCGGCGAGGGCTACCCGCTGCCGCATCCCGCCGGACCGCGCCTTGATCCGCTTGCCCCGGTCGTCGCTGAGGCCGACCGCCGCCAGCACCCGGAGGGTCTCGTCCCGGCGTTGCCGGCGATCGGTGATCTCCTTGAGGATCGGGACGTAGTCGATGAACTCGTACGCGGTGAAGTTCGGGAAGAAGCCCGGCTGCTGCGGCAGGTAACCCATCCGCCTGCGGGTCGCCAGCCGGCCGTCGGCCGTGAGCGGGTCGACGTCGAGGATCCGCACGGTGCCCGAGTCCGGAGGCATCGCGGTGGCGAGAATCCGCAGCAGTGACGTCTTGCCCGCGCCGTTCGGCCCGAGCAGCCCGGTCACTCCCTCACCGGCGGTGAACGACACCCCGGCGAGGGCGGTGTGCCGTCGGTACCGCAGGGTCAGCCCGTCGACGGCGACGAGCTGTCCCGGCGTGGCGTCCGCGGGATGCGACATTCGGGTCCTCCGAGCTGGTCAGGGGGTCAGGCCGACGGTGGGCTGTTGGTCGAATCGGCGGCGGGCCAGCGCCAGACCGACGGCCGCGGCCACGGCCACCACGCTCACCGCGGCCTCACCGGCGGCGGTGAGCAGGAGCGACCGGCCGTCGGCGAAGTGGGTCGTGGCGACGAGCAGGGCCAGCCAGCCGGCACCGGTCACCGCCGCGGCCACGATCGGGTCGACCCGCGCGGTCAGCGCCAGGGTGACCAGCGTCAGAGCGAGCATCGGAAGCAGCCAGGCGAGGGTGGCGGCACCGCCTCGGCGCAGCGCCAGGCTGGCAGCCGCGGTCAGGCCGACCGCCACCCCCAGGACCGCGGCGGTACGCAGCAGCGCGAGCCGGAGCCCGTGCACGAGCGCGACCAGGGTGATCTCGTACGTCGGGTCGAACCGGCGTCCGAAGGAGACGGCGACGCCGAGCACCGGGAGCATGGGCGAGATCGCAAGCAGGAGCAGCGACGGCGAATCCAGTGGCGACAGCCGGGCCACGAGAGCGGCGGTGAAGAGCACGAGCCCCGCCGCGATGGTCCAGGAGCGGCGCAGCATCAAGATCTCCTGGAACTTCGGGGCCGACGGAGCCTGCTGGACCGTCGAACCGGGCTACCAGACCTCGTCGGAGGTGGCCCGGGTCCCCCGGGTCTTCAACGGCGCGGACGACTGCTGATCCGGCACTTCCCGGGAGCCTTCGGTGGGTGGCTCGACCGCCCGCCGGAGGCTCCACCCGTTGTGTCCCCATCGGGCCGCAGCCCCGCTCGCGCACGTTGATTCCCGGTAACGCCATCCAGTCGAGAAACGCCGATGGTCGGCCCTAATTCTCCACCGGCATGTCGTGAAACCACCGCCCGACGTGGGCACCAGCAAAGCAGCCCTGGTCCATGAACTCTGACGATTGTGACGACACCATAAACGACGCTGGCGGCCGAGAGGGCTCATGCCGCTTCACACGGCTTGGCCCGTAGACCATGCCCAGGCCGCGATGCCGACCCGGTTGCGCGCGCCGAGCTTGGCCTGGATGTTGGCGATGTGTGTCTTCACCGTGCCGGCGGAGATCGCCAGCTCCGCCGCGATCTCGGCGTTGGTGCTGCCGCGAGCCACCGAGCGGGCGACCTCACGTTCCCGAACGGTCAGCGCATCGGCATCGGCCGGGGCGGGCGGTGCGGTGGAGAGTCGGCGAAGCAGCCGTACGGTCAGCTGGGGACTGATGAGAGTGTCGCCGGCAATTGCGGACCGGACGGCCTCGATCAGCAGCGCCGGTCCGGACCGTTTGAGAAGGAACCCGCTGGCGCCGTCGCGCAGCGCGGTGGTCACGTAGTCGTCCAGGTCGAAGGTGGTCACGACGATCACGCGCGGACCGGTGCCGACCAGCCGCCGGGTCAGTTCCAGGCCGTCGATCCCGGGCATCCGGATGTCCGCGAGGACCACGTCGGGCCGTAGGTGCCGGGCCAGTTCCAGCCCTGCGGTACCGCTGGCGGCTTCCCCCACCACGGTCATGTCGGGTTGGCTGTCGAGGACCAGCCGGAAGCCGATGCGCACGTTCTCCTGGTCGTCGACGACGAGGATGCGGATGGTCATGCCGACTCCAATGGCAGGAGGGCGGCGACCCGCCAGCCGTCGCCGTGCGCGCCCGCGCTCAGGGAGCCGCCGAGCACGTGTATCCGGTCCCGGAGGTCTGCCAGGCCGGACCTGCCACCCGGAATCGGTCGCGGTGGCCGACGGCCTGCGGGGCCATCGTTGGTGATGGTCACGGCAAGCGCCGGCCCAGGTGCCCGGCGCAGCGATGCCCGCACGGCGGTGGCGGTGGGCGCGTGCCGGCGTACGTTGGTCAGTGCCTCGGTGACCAGCCGATACGCGGTCGCGCCCACCTCGGGCGGCACGACGGCCACGAGGTCCGGATCGAGGTCGGCCTCGACCCGTACCGTGTCGTCGAAGCGCGCGAGCAGCGCGGGCAGGTCCGCCAGGCCAGTAAGCGCGGTGGTCGTCGCGCCCGGCTCACCGGTCAGGTGGCGCAGCATGTGCACGGTGCGGTCCATCGTGTTGAGAGCCTGCAAGCCGGCGGCCTCGATGCGGGCGAGCGCCTCCAGTGCCCGGCCCGGGTCCGAGTCGGCGACGAACCGGGCAGCCTGCGCCAGAGCGACGATGCCGCTGACATCGTGAGCGACGAAGTCGTGCAGCTCACGGGAGAGGGTGACGCGCTGTGCGTGCTGCGCGGCCGCGACCGATCGGATCCGCCGCAGCTCCGCCAGACGCGGGTATCCGCCGATCACGACGGCGGCAAGCGGCCCGGCCGACCACAGCGCGCAGGCGCCGACTGCGTCGAGGAGCGAGTCGGATGGCAGGAACCGCAGCACGCAGACAGCTACCGCGAGCGCCGCGACGCTGACGGCTGCGATGGCCTGCCGCGGGGACGCCCACCGGGTCGCCGCGACGACCAACAGAAGGAGCGCCGCGCATTCGGCAAGCCCGACCACGCCCGCGACCTCACCGTAGGCCGGCGGGGAAGCGATCGTGGCGACGGTGGCCGCCAGCGACACCGCGCCGGCAGTGATCCCAGACCAACCGCACCAGACGCGCCGGCGCCGCCAGCCGACCACCACGCCCAGAACGGCGCAGCCCGCGGTCACCGCGGGCAGGATCGCCAGCACTCCGATCGCGTTGTCCGGCGGGGATTCCACCCGGTAAGCGTAGGCACACGGTCGGTGGCGGCGCAGTCGGCCGATCGGCAGATCGGGCGCCGGCCGCGGGCCGGACAACCTGTCGATCGGGAGATGGTGCCGACTCGCCAGGCGGGCGACGGTTTTCGCATGACTTCACGAATGACGACCTGGCCGGCGGCAGCGGCGCTATGGGCGCTGGCGTACGGGCTACTCGCGCTGTACTGGTCCGCCGGTGGCGCCGGCTTTCCGTTCGGCGCCGCCGACCCGGACCCCGGTATCGACAAGGGCATGTCGATCCTTGGTGGTGCACACCAGGCGAGCGCCGCACCGGTGATAGCGGTCTGCGCAATGGCCGCCACGGTCCTGGCTGGGCTTCTCGCGGTGCGGACCTGGCCCGGACGGGCCGGTGCCGCCCTCGAGGCGATCGCCTGGGCGGTCGCGCTCGTGCTCGGCATCGTCCTGCCCGACTACCGGCCGTTGGTGGCCGTCGGTCATCTCCCGGTTCTGCTGGCAGGCAAGCCGTTCGGCTGGCCGGAGGACGTGACCATCGCGTCACAGGTGCCCTGGCCGGTCGTCAACCAATTCATCTGCATCCTCGGCGGAATACTGTTCGCCGTTGCCGCGCTCGCGCACCGGCGGACCCGGACCGGTGCCTGTGCCGCGTGCGGGCACAGTGGCCGCGACCATGACCCGGCCCGGTGGGGCGCGGTGGCGGTGTGGATCGCGGCCGGCGTACCTGTGCTGTACGCGACCACCCGGTGGGCCTGGGCTCTCGGCGTCCCGTTCGGCTTCAGTGCCGCCGAGCTTCGCCAGATGGACCAGGAACTGCCGGGCATCTGGTGGGTCGGTGCGGCCATGGGAAGCATGGGCCTGATCGGTTCGGTACTGACGGTCGGACTGATCCGTCCGTGGGGTGAGGCATTCCCGCGCTGGATACCGGTGCTACGTGGACGCCGGGTGCCGGTCGCGCTGGCGGTCGTGCCCGCGATGGCCGTCGCGATGCTGGTCACCTCGGCCGGTTTGATGTTCGCGCGGGCCCTGTACGTCAACCCGAGCATGGGCAACTGGGCCGCGATGGGGCCGAGCCTGCTGTGGCCGGTCTGGGGTGCGGCGCTGGCCGTGGCGGCGGTCGCCTACCGACTACGCCGCCAGACCCCGTGCGCACGATGCGGCGACTCGCAGTCCGGCCGAGGTACTGCGCCTCACCTACCGCTCTCGTCGGGCGCCCGCGCGGCGTCCCACAATCCGGCATCGGCCCACCCGGGCCATGCTCGCCATCGCCCGTGACCAAGCCTCCCTGCTGGTGGTCGACCCCGAAGCCATCACCCATACTCGGGCACCTACCGTCGTCCGCTCCTTGCCCGGGCGCTCACCGCGCCCGGGCAAGGAAGCGAGGAGACAACGATCATGGGGCAGTACGTTGGCCGACATCCTGGGCGCGGCAGCACACGGGCACTTCCCCCCACCGGACGGCGGGACCACGGTGGTGCCGCAGCCGAGCCACCGCGACGCCGGAGTGATCCCACCGCCCCCGCCTGGCCGGCGGAAACCCCTCTCGGCACCGCTCAGCGTCAGCGGCCGGCTTGGCCTACCGGGGTGAGGACCGAGGCGGGCCACGCTTGCGGCCATATGATCCGTGAGGTGGAGCCAGATCTTCAGGACGAACAGCGACCTTCGCCTCGCACCAAAGGCGTTCATCGTCGATGTCCGGAATGTCGAGGTGTTGCGCGGCTTCCAGGCATGGTGAAAACCACGGGCATGGGTAAGGGAATGGGAAGCGTTTTCGGGCCCTGCCCCACCTGCGACGGTGTCGGCTACCTCGCTGAGGACGACGTAGCGGATTGAGCACGTGCAGAAGGAGCCTCGTCACCGCCGTCGCCACAGAGGTTGAAACGGCGGGACCTCTCGTACGTGCACCGTTAATGACTTTTGCCGTGCCGGGGCAGTGTCTACTGTCTGGTGAATGCGTTCGCGATTGCTGGCAGTGACCTTCGAGGCGCAGGATCCGGCTCGTGCGGCGCAGTTCTGGGCCGCTCTGCTCGGCCGGGAGGTCATCGAGGATGCCGCCGGTGCGCTTCTGCCGGGCGATGACGCCCAGCTCGGTCTTCGGTTCGTTCCGGGCCGCGCGGGCCAACTCGGAGCGAACCGCATGCACCTGCACCTGACCAGCGCCGATCTCGACGAGCAGCAGCACACGGTGGCGATGACGCTGAAGCTTGGTGGCCGCCACCTCGATGTTGGGCAGCGACCAGAGGACGAGCACGTCGTTCTGGCCGACCCTGCGGGCTACGAGTTCTGCGTGATCGAGCCCGGCAACGCCTACCTCGCCGGGTGCGGCTTCCTCGGTGAGCTCACCTGTGACGGCACCCGGGAAGTCGGCCTGTTCTGGAGCAAGGTGCTGGGCTGGCCGCTGGTGTGGGACCAGGACGAGGAGACGGCGATCCAGTCACCGCGCGGCGGCACGAAGGTCGCATGGGCGGGCCCACCCGTGGCCCTGAAGAGGGAGCCGAACCGGCAACGCTTCGAGCTCATCCCGGCCGCTGGCGACCAGCAAGCACCGCTCGACGAGCTGATCTCCCTCGGGGCCACTCGGGTCGAGATCGGTGAGGACGGCACAGTCGTGCTGGCAGATCCCGACGGCAACGAGTTCTGCCTCAGGGGGACTGACCACAGCCCTGCCGGATCGCCCATCCCGCCAGGGTGACCTGCTGCCGGCACGTTTCCTTGCGTCGAGCTGCTCGGCCGCCCTCGGCCCGATGATAGGCCCCGGTCACGCCGCCTCAGGTGTCAGCCATCGCTGCCAGGGCGAACAAGGGTGGCACCGGATCGGCCGCCCGGATCGCGGCAACGACCTGTGCCAGTTGCTGGTAGTCCCCGCCGGCCGCCCCGATGAGGGTGTCCGCATCGGCGTGGTTGCCGAGGTGACACTCGGCGGCGGCCCGCAGGAGAAACGCGACGCTGCACAGATCCGGCGGGTCAATGCCCGGCCGAATCTCGAGAAGCAGCGACCGCGCATGCTCCGGCCGCTGGTTGAGCAGGTGAGCCAGGCTCATGGCGACACGAGCCGACAACATGTGTGGCTGCACGTGAAAGGGCGAGCTGGGCCAGTTCCGAAATCTCCAACACCTCTTTGTGTTCGACCGGCGATCGGTTCACCACTGCGGCGTACAGGTACAACAACCCGAACTGGACGGTAAGCGCCTCGCCGATTGCGGCGGCGGCCACGGGATCGGTGCTGTCGGCGCGAGCCAGCGGTGCGAGCCGCTCCGCGTCGGCAATGAGGTCCGCCGCCGACTGCGCGTGTCCCGTACTCCAGCGCCGTTGGAAGGCAGCGAGCGCGAGTCGTGGGTCGTTGCCGTCGCGAACCGGATCTCCGAGACGGTCGTCGTCAACCTCCCCTCGGGCGATCGTCCGCAACGTCCTGCTCGCCTCCTCCTGGTAGTAGGCCGCGCGTAGCGCGGCGCGGGTGGCTGTGGGCGCCAAGAGCCAGCGAAGCAGGTTGCGGCCGTCACTGCGGGGCGATATCCCGGGAAGGAGATTGACCACCCCGAGCAGCGCCGCAAGGAGCGCTGCGCCGAGCAGTGCGACGCGTGTCCACGCCGTGCTCGTCAACGCGGTTGCGGTAGCGAGCACCGTGGCAGTGCAGAGGTTCGCCATCGGGCCACCGAGGTAGAACAGCACCATCCGTAGCGGCAACGCGGTCGCCGACGGCGCCGGCCGGACCGACACCTCGCTCTGCCACCCGGTAAAGGGTGCGATGCGGACCGCGATGACCGGCAGACGCAGCAGCTTCGCCACGACGAGGGGCCCGCATTCGTGCAGGACGACGTGCACCCACAACGACACGCAGGTGAAGGCGATGGCGGCGATCGCACCCGTCACCGACTCGGTGACGAACAGCGCGAACGCCACCGCCTCCAACACCAGAAGGATGGACGCGGCGACCAGCCGCCGACGGGGGGCGATCACCGGGAGATGGTACGGCCGGACAGGTAGAGCCGGGGTACGGTCCGCACGTCGCACACTGCGACGCCGATCCATCGATCGCGATGCCCAAGACGCTGGACGTGTCGTCCGCGGCCCGGAGCGTCAGTTTGGAAGAACTTGCTCAGCCGACCGTGATGCCTGAAACGCCTGCAGCTGATGGCCACTCCGGTTACGCCTCGTGCCCGCTCGTGCCCGCTGTGCGCCCCGGCTACTGGTCCACGGATCGCCCGCGCCGCGCCTTCGTGGTAAAGAAGACGATGGGGATACGTCTCGGTAGTGTCGTGATCAATTGCGCCGATCTTGAGACCATGACGAAGTTCTGGGCCGCTGCGCTGGATCTCACTCCCGGTCCCGGCAGCGACGATGGCCGCTTTCGGGTATTGCGTGGGCCTCGGGTTAACGTCTCGCTACAGGTCGCGGCCAGTTCGGTCAGCGCCCGCGATCAAATGCACGTCGATCTCTACAGCGACGACCAAGAGGGTGAGGTGCAACGCCTCGTCGGACTCGGTGCCAGTTACGTACGGCACAACGACGATCCGAGGGACGACTACACCGTGCTTGCCGACCCCGAAGGCAACGAATTCTGCGTGTGCACCAGAACAACGCTCGATTGAGGTGGGTAGGCCCTAGGTGGGCAGTGCCTGATCCGATGAGCGGATCTCCTCGTCGGGCAGTCGCCAGACCATCCAGCCTCCCCGGACGGGGACAAGGTGGAGCCCCCTACCGGACGAACGACCTTGGCCCCGTCCGGGGAGGCTGGTAGCCCTCGTGGCGCCCGGCGAGGTGAGCTGCGGGCGGCATCTCTGAGGAGGGCCGGGGTTCGGGGCAGAGCCCCGAGGTCTTCTGGTCCTAGTCGTCCCTCAGCGTGGCCAGCAGGCCCGGCAGATGCCGGCCGGAGGTCGCCAGCAGGCCGGGGCCGGGCCGGCACGGCCCGCTTGCGGGCCGCCTTGACCGGGCGGCGGGTCGTGCGGCTGCGGACTGAGAGCGTTGGTCCGGACCTCGACGCGATTCGTCCGGGTCCCCGACAGCATGGGTGACCAGAGCTTTTGCTTGGTGGGGCGGGCGGGACTCGAACCCGCGACCGAGGGATTACGAGATCAAAATGCCCGACCCGCCGACCTGGGCACATGGGGGTCTACCAGCGGAAATGATCCTCGGCATCTCACGCTGCTCCCCCGCTATCCGTCGACCTCTTGCGGACTAGGTGCGGACCGCTCCGGGTTCGGCCGTCCGGCATCTGCCGGCGCACAGCCGCCACGTGACAGCTCGCGTTCCCGCACTGGCGGCTGCTCATGCCTTACCGGCGTTCAGGCCACGCGCTGTCCCAGCTTGCCCAGATGGCAACCTCGTCAGCCGACTCCAGACCCGTTGCCAACAGCAGCGAGATGACAGCGACCAGGCGGGTGAACACCACAATCGAGGAGCCATGCAGGCCCTCGCCGATGGCCGTGATAACCAGACCCCTAGCAAGGTCGCGGCCTGCGGCATGGAGGGCCTCGGCGTACTCCGGCTCGGTTAGCCCAAGCGTGACTTCATCACACGGAACGAGGAGCGTCACGGGCATTGGATTGAGGTCGAGCTGGACTCCCGGAGAGTCGGTCGCACGCGCCATGAGCAAGCCGTACGAGGACGGGTGCCCCAGGCGGCCCCGGTACTCAACGCCGACGACGCCAGCCTCGGCCGGCATCGGACCGTCGCAGCCAGTCCACCCGGTCAGGCAGGAAAACTCCCGCCGCCGAAACTCCCTGAGCATGGGCCGCACCGTAGCGGACCGCCGTAAGCCTGGCGGCCTTGGGATTAGAAGAAGATCGCGGGCGACTGGTCAGCTTGCACGGACCCTGCTCAGGCCGTCCGCCGTTGTCGGAATGTGTCCGCCGTGGCTGGCAGGCTTGGCTGTACGAATGGCTGTACGGCCAACACAGCGACATCGATGAGGAGCGCCGGTGATCCCTGAGGAAGCGTTGCTCCGTCCGTCTCGGCTCTATCGGGTTGAGGAGATTCGTGGGCGGGACTGCCCGATACCTGCGGCTCCGGGTGTCTACGCCTGGTACTTCACGTCTCCGCCATCGCTGGTACCTGTGGCCGGATGCCACACGCAGGACGGGGCGGTGCTGCTTTACGTGGGCATCTCACCGAAGGCACCCCCGGGCAACGGGCGCCCTCCGAGCCGGCAGACCATCCGTAGCCGGATCCGCTATCACTACCGAGGCAACGCGGCCGGGTCGACGCTACGCCTGACGCTTGGGACGCTCCTTGCCGACGAGCTCGGAATCGGCTTGAGGCGGGTCGGTAGCGGCATGCGGCTGACGTTCGGCCGAGAGGGTGAGAAGCGGCTCACCGCATGGATGGCAGAGAACGCCCAGGTCGTGTGGGTTGCGACCGATCAGCCGTGGAAGCTTGAGGAGGAGCTGATCCGATCCTGCGTGCTCCCGCTCAACCTCGATCAGAACCGGCATGGCTCATTCCACGGCCAGCTCTCCGCGCTCCGTGCCGGACAACGGGCGCAGGCTCGGTTGCTTCCGGTGGAGCGATGACCGGTGCCTCGGCTGAGCCAGGGGCAGCTCGGGAGCCTCAGATTGGAAGAGCGTGCTCAAGTGGTCGTGATGCCCGAAACGCCTGCGGGCGGGGGCAGAGTCCGGTACCGCTCGTGCCCCCTCATGACCGCTGGGCACCACGGTTACTGGCCCGTGGCTGGCCCGTCACGGACACCGGCTTGCTCAGAGGGCGACTGTCAGCGACCTGTGCCAAAATCGGCCGATGCACAAGATCCCAGGGTATGAAAACGACCCCTTGGTCGATGGGGCGTATCTGGTAGACGAGCCACTTTTCTGGGCGACCCACTTGTTGCAATACACCAACGGCGTCGAAGAGCCGCTGTGCGCGGGATTCGGCGTCAGCGAGGCCGACCTGTGGCAGTTCTACAAACGGGTCAGCGATGAGCATCAGTGGCTAGTGCTGTCAGTCCCGCTCTCTGCGGGGCACCTGCTCCATGTCGTCTACCGCAACTTTCCCGAGGACAACGGGTACGACTACCTGCTGCACCATCCCGAGTGGGATTCGACAGTTCCCTTGGCAACTGTCGAAGGTTGCTTCAGGGGACCTGGGCTGTGCTGGCCGGAGTTGCTCGCCGTTGCGCATAAGGCGGCCGAAGCCGGATCAGCCCCGCGCCTTGACCCCCACGCCTTCCTTTTGTTGTTGCCGATCATGAGCGACGCGGAACTCCCCTTGGACGCGGACGATGTCCTCGCTGCGATGTTGACCGCCTGCGGCGCAGCTGGAGATACCAGGGCGCTGGCCCGCACCCTCCTTGAGGAGCAGGGCTGCTGGGGTCCGCAAAACTGGACTTTGACCCCGGGCGGGCGGATCAGCGAGTTTAGGCACGCGTTCCGCCGCCCAGGGGCTATGTCGCCAGACGCGTTAGCTCAGATCAGCTCACTACTCAGGTCCGATGGTGACGCTTGACAACCGCGCTGCTGCGGCGGATCTCCTCGTCGGGCAGTCGTAGACCGTCCAGCCTCCCCGGACGGGGACAAGGTGGAGCGCCTCACCAGCCGAACGACCTTGGCCCCGTCCGGGGAGGCTGGTAGCCCTGGTGGTGCCCGGCGAGGTGATCCGCTCCTGGCTGATCTCTGAGGAGGGCCGGGGTTCGGGGCGGAGCCCCGAGGTCTTCAGGGGCTTGTCGTCCCAAGCGTGGCCGGCCGGCGCGGCCCGCTTTGCCGGCCGCCTTGATCTGATAGAGCGCAATTCGGCAGTGCGCGCCGTGCCAGCGGTGTCCCGCCACGGGAGATGCTTGACGCTCGTGTCCCACCTGATGCCCGACATGATCCTCAAGGCGCTCGCGGAGGCCTTCACCGTGGGCGACGGTAGGGGCCGCGCGGTAAGGGACAATGCGCCGATGGACGACTACCGACGCTGCCGTCTCTCCGTCAGCGACGACGAGCTGGAGCTTGCCGGCTCGCCGGCTGCGCTCCGCGCCCTCAGCCGGCTGCTACGCCATCATGCTGAGCCCTTTGAGGTGGCGGTCACCGACGGGGCCGTCAGTCAAGAGGCGACCGCAGGCCCGCTGCTTGTCAGTCTGCAACGCGGGACCAAGCTGCATTTCTCCGGCGGGCGTGAGTATCTCGACATCATCTGGGACGCGCTCGATGGTGTGGCTGAGCAAGCCGAGACCGCCGATGACCGGACAGTCCACCGGCATCAGCACATCGAGTACTTTCCTGGCGACGACTACCGGTCGCCGGACTCAGTCCCATTGGTCATCGTGTCCGACTGGCCAGAAGCGTAGGTGCACGACTGTCCCGCGGTGGCACCGACTGCAACCAGGGCAAATGAGCAACCAAGGCCGACTTTCGCGCATGTGCTGGGACTGATCTGTCAAGCATCATCAAATGGGACTAGGCAGCGCCGTGCCAGCGGGTCGTGCAGAGCTTGGGTACGACCGGTGAGGGCAGCATGTCGGCCTACTTGCGATCGCGCTGCGCAGTGGATCGGCCTCGCCGGCCTGACACCGCACGAGCTGCGGCACACGGCGGCCAGTCTGGCGGTGGCCGAGGGCGCCAACGTGAAGGCGGTGCAGAGGATGCTCGGGCACGCCTCGGCGGCGATGACGCTGGACGTGTACGCGGACCTGTTCGAGGACGACCTGGATCAGGTGGCGGGCCGCCTTGACCGGGCGGCGGGTCGTGCGGCTGCGGACTGAGAGCGTTGGTCCGGACCTCGACGCGATTCGTCCGGGTCCCCGACAGCATGGGTGACCAGGGATTTTGTGTGGTGGGGCGGGCGGGACTCGAACCCGCGACCGAGGGATTATGAGTCCCCTGCTCTAACCGGCTGAGCTACCGCCCCGACACCGCGCCGGATCTTATCCCGCCCGGCCGTCGGCGGCCAGCACCGAGCCGGCCGGCGCCCACGCCAGCAGCAGCACGATGGGCAACAGGAATATAACAGCGCGCTGCCGCCCGCCCGGGGACGCCGGGCAGCGGCCCGTCACCCGGCACGCAGCTCCGCCAGCACCGCCCCGGCGGCACGCCAGCCGCTGGTCAGCGCGCCCTGGATCGATGGGCTGTCGCGGTGGTCACCGGCCACGAACAGCCCCTCCCCCAGCGCGACCGGCTTGCGCAGCCGCCCCTGCGGGGGCGGCGCGGCGGGTAGCGCGTCCGGGACGGCCACGGTGGTGAGGTGGGTCCAGTCGGCGGTGGACCGGCCGTACAGCCGGGTCAACTCGGCCCGTACAGCCGGCTCGGGTGGGGCCATCGGGCCGACCACCGAGGTGGCCACCAGGTGCCGTCCGGCCGGCGCGTACGTCGGGGCGGCGTTGCTAAGCACCACGGTGTTGGCGACGGTTTCGCGCCGGTCCCCGTCGACGAGCAGGATCGGCTCGGTCAGCGGCGGCTCGGGCGCGCTGTGGTAGTAGGTGGTGTAGCTGTGCATCCGTACCGTCGCCAGGGCCGGCAGCAGCGCGGCCGCGGCGGGCGGGTCGACGGCGACCACGACGGCCCGGCAGCGGATGTCGCCGGCCTGGGTGCGAACCCGGCGGGGGCCGACCTCGGCGACCGGGGTGTCCAGCGCGATCAGGTCGGCCGGCAGCGGGTCGGCGACCGCCCGGGGCAGCGCGGCCATCCCCTCGGCGGGCAGCCCGATCCGGCCACGGGCGAAGGAACGCAGCACCATCGCCAGCACGTGGCTGGAGGTCGCCAGCTCCCGGTCGATGAGCACACCGGACAGGAACGGCCGCAGCAGCTCCTCGATGAACGCGTCGGAGAGGCCGGCCCGGCGCAGCGCCATCTCGGCGCTGGTTTCCGGCGCGCTGAGCAGCCGGGACGCGGGCAGCGTGGCGCAGCCGGTGGCGAGCGCGGCGAAGCGCAGCCGGTCCAGCAGGGAGCCGACTCCGGCCAGCGCGGTGCGCGGCCCGCCGGTCGGCTCGCGCAGTGGGTTGACCAGCCGCAGTAGCTCGTCGCCCTTGCGCACCAGCACTCCGGAGGTGAAGTACCCGAGGTCGAGCCGGTCGGTGTCCAGCAGCGTGCCGAGCCGGGGGTAGGCGGTGTTGAGCACCTGGAAGCCGCGGTCGATCAGGTAGCCGTCGACGGCGTCGGTGGCGATCCGGCCGCCGAGCCGGCTGCCTGCCTCCAGCAGCCGCCAGGGCACGCCGGCGCGGTGCAGCCGGCGGGCGGCGGCGAGGCCGGCCAGGCCACCGCCGACGATGACGACGTCGGTCTCAGCGAGCATGGCGGGCCTCCCGCTCACCGTTGGCCCGGGACAACCGGCCCGGCCACCAGACCTTCGGCCCGATGTCGTACGCGAGCGCGGGCACCAGCAGCGACCGGACGATGATGGTGTCGATGAGCACCCCGACCGCGACCGCGGTGCCCAGCTCGACCAGCACCACCAGCGGCAGGACGGCCAGCGCGGAGAAGGTCGCCGCGAGCACGATGCCGGCGGAGGTGATCACCCCGCCGGTGACGGCGAGGCCGGCCAGCACCCCGGCCCGGGTGCCACGCTTGACGGACTCCTCCCGGACCCGGCTCATCAGGAAGATGTTGTAGTCGATGCCGAGTGCGACCAGGAAGACGAACGCGAACAGCGGGAACGACGCGTCCACCCCGGGGAAGTCGAAGGCGTGGCGGAACAGCAGCGCGCAGAGGCCGAGGGTGGCCGCGAAGCTGAGCAGCACGGTGGCGATCAGCAGCACCGGTGCCAGGAGTGCGCGCAGCAGCAGGGCCAGGATGACCGCGATGACCACGAGCACCACCGGAATGATGACGTTCTGGTCGCGCCGGGCGGCGTCGGAGGTGTCCACGTTGATCGCGGTGAAGCCGCCGACCACCGCGTCCGCGCCGGGCACCTGGTGTACGGCCACCCGCAGCTCCCGGATGGTCCGCTCGGCGCCGTCGCTGTCCGGTGGGTCGGCGAGGGTCGCCTCCAGTTGGATCCGCCCGTCGACGACCTTCGGCGCGGCGTTCTCCTCGGGTGGGCCGGCCTGCCGGCCGGCGCTGACCGGGCGGACCGCGGCGACGCCGGGCACGCCCTGCGCCACCTGGGCCACCTGCCGGCCGGTCTGCTCGGTGGCGAAGATGGTGGCCGGGCTGCCGGTGCCGCCCGGGTAGTGCCGGGCGATGACCTCCTGGCCGTCGACCGAGTCGGTGCGCTGGGTGAACAGGTCGGACTGGCCGAGGGTGGTGACGCCGAGCTGGGTGAGGCCGAGCGTGAGGATGGCCAGCACGACCGCCGTGCTGAGCCAGACCGGTCGGGCGTGCCGGGCCACGAAGCCGGCGATCCGGCTCCAGATGCCGTGCTCGGCCTGCGGGTCGGCCTGGTCGACCCGGGGCCGCCGCGGCCAGAACGCCCACCGACCGCCGAGCAGCAGCAGCGCGGGCAGGAAGGTGAGCATCACCAGCAGGGTGGCGGCGATGCCGATGGCGGCGACCGGGCCGAGCGCCCGGTTGGAGTTGAGGCTCGACAGCAGCAGGCAGAGCAGGCTGACGATGACCGTGCCACCGGAGGCGATGATGGCCGGGGCGGCGCCCTTCCACGCCGTACGCATGGCGTCCCAGGCGCGGTCGTGCCGGTGCAGCTCCTCCCGGTAGCGGGCGATGAGCAGCAGCGCGTAGTCGGTGCCGGCGCCGAAGACCAGCACGGTGAGGATGCCCTGGGCCTGCCCGTTGAGTTTGAGCACGTCGGCGTCGGCGAGCAGGTAGACGAAGACCGAGGCCAGCGCGTACGACATCCCGGCGGCCAGCAGCGGGAAGACCCAGAGCACCGGGCTGCGGTAGACGATCAGCAGGATCACCAGGACCACGACCAGGGTGACCAGCAGCAGTGGCCCGTCGATGGCGGAGAAGACCTCGATCAGGTCGGCGAGCAGACCGGCCGGTCCGGCGACGTCGACGGTGAGCCCGTCCCGGTTCCCGCCGGCGATGTCGCGCAGGTGCTCGACGACCGAGCCGATCTCCTCCCCCTCGGCGTCGTCCACCGGCACGACGACCTGGAGTGCCTGGCCGTCGTCGCTGGGGATCGGCGGGGGGAGCGGGTTGACCACGCCGGGCACCTGGCCGAAACGGGCGGCGTCGGCGCTCACGCGCTGCCGGTCCGCGTCCGTGATGCCCGAGGTCCGTTCGTAGACGACCAGCGCCGGAATGGTCTGCCGGTCGACGAACTCGGCGGCGAGGTCCTGCGCGCGGGTCGCCTCGGCGTCGGTGGGCAGGAAGGCGGCGTTGTCGTTGGTGGCGACCTCGCCGAGGCGCCCGGAGTACGGCCCGGTCACGCCCCCGATCACCAGCCAGGCCAGCACGACCGCCACCGCGATCAGGGTGGCCCGGCCGTGGCCCCCTCGTCCGGACATCCGCATTCACCCCAAGGATCGACGCACCAATCGACGCAGCGGGAGTCTAAGTCGACAGCGACCATCCTGCCGGGCGAGCGGGCCGCGGAAGCCCCAAACCGGTCAGTCCGGATGAATCATGGAGTTATGGTGCCGGGACAAAGGGCACGAATATGGTTTATGCGGGCACCACGACTCCACGATCCTGGGTTGGCCACCAACACGAAGACGCCCGTCGGCGTGTTGCCGACGGGCGCTGGGCGGAGAAGCTCCCCCGATTGGACTCGAACCAATAACCTGCCGGTTAACAGCCGGCTGCTCTGCCAATTGAGCTACAGGGGACCGTGCATCGCCCGACCCGGGATCTCCCCGACGCCGTGCGACGGGACAAGAGTACAGGACATCCCGGGGTGGTGGTCCAGTGGGTTGGGCCTCCCGCCTTCCATGATCCAGATGCCCAGGTCAGCAGCGCGGCCCATCGATAATCGGGGCAAATCGTCATCCGGGCACAAGCAGGTATGAGCGGAGAGCAGGATGGGTAGTTAGCTGCGGACAGAGGACGCAGGCGCGAATTGGTCGCTCCCGACGGGGCAGCCCGCCGGGGCGACGGCGCGTCAGGTACGGAAGGAGCCGCCATGCGCGGAAAGATCATGTTTCTTGGCGGGCTGGCTGCGGGCTTCGTCCTGGGCGCCCGTGCCGGCCGGGAGAAGTACGAAGAGCTGGTCGTCCGAGGCCGCAAGGTGCTCGACCACCCGACCGTCCAGGAGGCGGCCGGGGTCGCGCAGGCCCAGGCCAACCGGCTCTACAGCGAGGGAAAGGACAAGCTCGGCCAGACCAAGCTGGGCGAAAAGCTGGGCACGGGCAACGGCAGCACCGGCAAGCAGGAGCTGACCGCCGCCGACGACGCGTTCGCCGGCACGCCCGCCACGGTCGGCGCCAAGTCGGGCTCCGGCACGATCTCCGGGTCGCCGTCGGCCACCCCCCGCCCCAAGCCGTCCGGCTCGGGCACCAACGCCAGCACCCTGTAGACGCACACCCGAAGGGCCCGGCCGCCACTGTGGCGGCCGGGCCCGTTCGCGTCTGCGCATGTCAGGGCGGCACACGGCCCCCACTGGGGGACTTTCTCCGATATGGAGCAAAAGTTCGACCAGTTCATCGAAAACTTCTGCTTCCAACCTCTTCTCTTTAGTGCCGGCCGCAAATATCGTCCTGCCTAGAACCTGGCCAGGCTCTTGGTACTTCCCGCGACCTCCTCAGCGACGTACCGACGCTGAGGCGGACCCGCCCGACCAGAGCGAGGTTCGATGCGTAGACCAATCGGCCGAAGAGTCGCCACCTATCTCAGCCTTCTCACCCTCGTCGGCGCGACGCTCGTCGCGACCGAACCACAACGGGCCACACCGGCGCAGGCCGCGCCTGCGGCCGAGAGCAACGGCATCCAGTACAAGGTTCTCGTCTTCACCCGGTCGGCCGCCAACAACCACGCGACCACCGACGCCGGAGTCGAGGCGATCCGCCGACTCGCCAACGACCGGCGCTTCACGGTCGAGGTGACCGACGACGCCCGGAAGTTCGACGAGCCGCACCTGAAGCAGTTCCGTGCGGTGGTCTTCCTGAACACCTCCGGCGACGTGCTGACCGACCGCCAGCAGGCCGCGTTCGAGCAGTACTACCGCGACGGCGGCGGCTTCGTCGGTGTGCACTCCGCGATCGAGGCCGAGCCAGGCTGGGCCTTCCTCGACAACGTGCTCGGCACCCGGGCCGTCGGCGCCCCCGCGCCGGCCAGCCCCGCCACAGTGACCGTCGCCGACCGGGTGCACCCGGCGTCCGCACCGCTGCCGGAGCGGTGGACCACGACCGACCGGTGGTACAACTTCGCGGCCAACGTCCGGGGCGTCTCACACGTCCTGGCCACGGTGGACGAGAAGACGTACTCCGGCGGCACCATGGGCATCGACCACCCGGTCACCTGGTGCAAGGACTACCAGGGCGGCCGGTCCTTCTACACCGGACTCGGCGCCACCCCGGAGAGCTTCTCCGGCGCCGACCTACGCGCCCACCTCGCCGGGGCGATCCAGTGGGCGTCCGGCGCCACCGACGGCGACTGCGGCGCGACCGTGCTGGCCAACTACCAGATGGAGGTCATCGGCGCGCAGCCCAACGTCAACGAGCCGATCGGCTTCGACGTGCTGCCCGACGGCCGGGTAATCCAGACCGACCGCCGCGGTGGCGTACGGCTGCACGACCCGGAGACCAACACGACCATTGTGCTCGCCCAGATCCCGGTCTACACGCACAGCGAGGACGGGATGTACGGGCCGGCGGTCGACCGGGATTTCGCCACCAACCGGTGGGTCTACCTCTACTACGCCCCGCCGTTAGGCACTCCGGCCGGCGGCGCGCCCACCACCAGCACCGACCCGGCAGCCTGGGACCAGTGGAAGGGCTACTTCCAGCTCTCCCGCTTCAAGTTCGTCGACGGCGAAACCCCATCGCTGGACGTCGCCTCGGAGCAGAAGATTCTCCAGGTGCCGGTGGACCGGGGCGCCTGCTGCCACGTGGCCGGTGACATCGCGTTCGACTCGAAGAACAACCTCTGGCTGGTCACCGGGGACGACACCCCGGCCGGCGGCGGCGGGTCAGGCGGCTTCTCCCCGCACAACGACTCGGTCAGCGCCACCGGCGTCTACCAGGCGCCGTTCGTGGACGCCCGGCGCAGCGCCGCCAACACCAACGACCTGCGCGGCAAGATCCTGCGCATCGCGGTGGGAGCCGACGGCAGCTACACCGCTCCCGAGGGGAACATGTTCCCCGAGGCGCAGGACCCGGGCGACAAGACCCGCCCGGAGATCTACGCGATGGGCTTCCGGAACCCGTTCCGGATCACCCTTGACAAGAACGACGTCGCCTACATCACCGACTACTCCCCCGACTCGTCGACGGCGGCGGTGGGACGGGGTCCGGCGGGGACCGGCCGGATGATGGTGGTGGACAAGCCGGCGAACTACGGCTGGCCGATGTGCGTGCAGCCAAACCTGCCGTACATCGAGATGAACTGGACCACCAACCCGATCTCTCCGGTTGCGCCCTTCGACTGCGCGGCGCCGCGCAACACCTCCCGGCACAACACCGGCCTGACCGACCTGCCAACGGTGCAGAAGTCGGAGCTCTGGTACTCGTTCCAGGCACCGACCCCGTGCCCGGAGTCCTACCTGTCCACCCCGACGCAGACCTGCCCGGTGCTCTTCCCCGAGCTGGGCACCGGCGGCGTCGGACCGCACGGCGCGGCGCGCTACGACTACGACTCGGAGCTGAGGTCGGAGACGAAGTTTCCCGCGTACTTCGATGGCGCGATCTTCTTCGGCGAGTTCACCCGGGACACGCTCAAGGAGATCCGGCTGGACGGCCAGGGCGACATCCTGAAAATCAACAACGTGTTGAACTGCGGTCAGGCGCCCACCACCCCGGCCAAGCCGTTCCTCTGCGACAACCCGATGGACATGAAGTGGGGTCCCGACGGCAGCTTCTACCTGCTGACGTACGGCGACGGGTTCTTCAACGTCAACCCCGACGCGGCCATGCTGAAGTTCAGCTACGTCAAGGGCCTGCGGGCGCCGAACGCCGTGCTCACGGCCGACCGGACCAACGGCACCGCGCCGCTGACCGTCGCGTTCAGCAGCGAGGGGTCAAAGGACCCGGATCCGGCGGACTCCATCTCGTTCGCCTGGGACTTCGACGGCAACGGCACGACCGACTCCGTCGACCCGAACCCGACGCACACCTACACCGCCAACGGCGTCTACACCGCGCGGTTGACGGTGACCGACTCCAGCGGCAAGACCGCGTCGGCCAACACCACCATCACGGTCGGCAACACCGCCCCGACGGTGACCGTCACCACCCCGGTGGAAGGCGGCTTCTTCAGCTGGGGTGACGACATCCCGTGGTTGGTGACGGTCACCGACCCCGAGGACGGGCCGGTCGACTGCGCCAAGGTCGAGGTGACCTTCGTCCTCGGCCACGACAGCCACGGCCACGGTGAGGCCAACCAGTTCGGCTGCTCGGGCGTCCTGCCCACGGACCCTGACGACGCGTCGCACGGGGGCTACATCTACGGCGTGGTCAGCGCCTCCTACACCGACAAGGGGGCGAACGGGCAGCCGGCACTGACCACGGTGGACCAGCAGATCGTCCAGGCCAAGCGGCAGGAGGTCGAGTTCGCCACGAACGAGTCCGGCACCACCCTCGGCGCGAGTTCCGACACGGGTGGCGGGCAGCAGCGCGGCAGCCTCGACCCGGGCGACTGGATCGCGGTGAACAACGGCGTGAACCTGCGGAACATGCAGTCGGTCACGCTGCGCACCTCCGGCGGCAGCGCGGGCACCGCCGGGCAGCCCCGGTTCGGCGTCCAGCTGCGGCTCGACTCGCCCACCGGCCCGGTGCTGACCACCGCCGTGGTCAACGCGACCGGCGGCAACAACGCCTTCACCAGCACCACCGTGCCGGTCACCGACCCGGGCGGCACGCACCGGCTCTACCTCGTGTTCACCACCGTCCCGGGCGGTCCGACCAGCGGTCTCGGCAACCTGAACTGGGTCGAGTTCACCGGTCAGGGCATCGGCGTCGCGCCGTAGCGACCGCCACGGCCGGGGTCGCCGCCAGCGGCCCCGGCCCACCGCTCCACCCGTCACCCACACCGAGAACACGTACCAAGGAAGGCAGCAGCAGATGAACGACAGTCAGCACGGAATGAGCCGTCGCCGGATGCTCGGCGCCCTGGCCGGCGTCGCCGGCGCGGCAGCGGTCGGAGCCACCGGCCTGGCCTCCCCGGCCCTCGCCGGCAACGGCCTGCTGGTCCCAACCGGCAAGCGCGGCATCATCCTCTACAGCGTCCGGGACCGGATCAGCGCCGTCCCGGACGCCACCGAGGTGCCCTACGGCTTCGAGCGGGTGCTCGGTCGGCTCGCCGAGATCGGCTACAAGGAGGTGGAGTTCGCCGGCTACACGCAGCACAGCTCCATCCTGGGCCGGCAGATCACCCCCGAGGAGATCCGCAAGATCCTTGACGACAACGGGCTGCGCGCCAACGGCTCGCACGCCTCGGTGCCAGGCACCGTCAACCCGACCACCATCGCGCAGTTCGAGCAGCAGCTGGACATCGCTGAGACGCTGGGCATGACCCACATCGGCACCGGCAACGACCCGACCGGCAGCAACTACAAGGCCGACTGGGACGCCGCCGTCGACCGGTGGAACACCTTCGGCGAGATGGCCGCCGCTCGGGGGCTGAAGCTCTACACGCACAACCACGACGCGGCGTACAACTTCCTGCTCGACAGCGGGCCGCTGGACGCCCAGGGCCGGCCGACCCGGTCGTCGGGGGTGCGGAAGCTGGAGTACTTCATCGGGCTGACCAACCCGGAGTGGGTCTGGTTCGAGATGGACATCTACTGGGCGCACGTGGCCCAGCACCGGTTCCGCAGCTACACCGACCCGGACGGGGTGACCCAGACCAGGATCTTCGACCCGCTGGCCGTGGTCGCGGCCCAGCCGATCCGGTTCCCGCTGTTCCACGCGAAGGACGGCACGTACAACCCGGCCAGCGCGGCCGGGTACGAGATGGTGCCGCTCGGCGAGGGTGACATCGACTACGGGAACTTCTTCGCCAACATGGGCGCGAAGGGTTATCACAACCCGATGTGGGAGCAGGACAACGCACCGGGCGGCGCCGCCGACCCGGGCCGCTCGCTGCGGTTCGCGGAGATCAGCTACCAGCACATGTCGGGTCTGCGGGGCTGACCGACCCGACACGCACGCCCGGGGCCGCATCCGTCATCGGATGCGGCCCCTCGCGCCACGCGGCCGAAACACCGCCGTGCGAGACTCCGGCCGGAGGTGGTGGCGATGGTGCTCGTCAGGCCGGAGAACACGCACCAGTCCCGGCTGGTCCGGCTGCTGCGCGACGACGGTCCCCGGTCCCGGGTGGAGCTGGGCGACGTGCTGGGCCTGTCCCGGACGACGCTGAGCGCGGAGCTCGACCGGCTCGTCGAGCGGGGCCTGGTGGAGACCGCGGGGCCGGCCGCGTCGCGTGGCGGACGCCGCTCCGCGCTCCTGCGCCTCTCCGGCGGGGTGCGCTTCGCCGGCGTGGTCGTCGCCCCCGACCGGATCACCGTGGCGGTGACCGACGGCGAGCTGAACGTACTCGCCGAGGTCGACGAGCCGGCGGATGTCCGCACCGGGCCGGAACCGGTGGTCGGACGGGCCGTCGAACTGGTCGGGAAGCTCCGCGCCGAGCTGGGCATCTCCCAGCTCACCGGGGTCGGTGTCGGCCTGCCCGGGCCGGTCGGCGTCGACGCCGGGACGGCCGTCTCGCCGCCGGTCCTGCCGGGCTGGCAGCGCTTCGGCGTACGGGACGCGTTCGCCGCCGAGCTGGGCTGCCCCACGCTGGTCGACAACGACGCGAACGTGATGGCCCTCGGTGAGCAGCACGCGGGGGTCGGTCGGACCTTCGACGACGTCCTCTACCTGAAGCTGGGCACCGCGATCGGCTGCGGCCTGATCCTCGGCGGGAGCCTCTACCGGGGGTCGACCAGCAGCGCGGGCGACATCGGGCACCTGCCGCTCAGCGAGGACGGGCCCGCCTGCGTCTGTGGCGAGAGCGGGTGCCTGGAGGCGTACTGCGGCGACCCCGGGCTGGTCCGGGCGGCGCTCACCGCCGCCCGGACGGGCCGGTCCCCCGCGCTGACCGCCCGGCTCGCCGAGGCGGGCACCCTCACCGTGCGCGACGTCGCCGGAGCGGCGACCGCCGGGGACCCGGCCGCGCAGACGGTGGTACGCGACGCCGCCCGCCGCCTCGGTCGGGTGCTGGTCGGCCTGGTCAGCTTCTTCAACCCCGGCATCGTCGTCATCGGGGGCACGGCGGACGGCCTCGGGCACATCCTGCTCGCCGAGATCCGCGCCGTGGTCTACCGCCGATCGGCGCCGCTCACCACCGGCACCATGCCGATCGTCCTGTCCGACCTGGCTGGCCGGCCCGGGGTGGTGGGTGCGGCGCGGCTGGCCAGCGAGTGCGTCTTCGCCGTCGACTGACCGGGGGCCGACCAACGGTCGACCCCCGGCAGCTTCGGTTCAGTCCTTGCTGCTGAAGGCCGCGTCGAAGGCGGCGGACGGGGCGTCGAAGGCGAGCCGGCGGACGAACTGCAACGCCTCGGGTGCGCCAACCAGCCGGTCCATCCCGGCGTCTTCCCACTCGATCGAGATCGGGCCGGTGTAGCCGATCGCGTTCAACGCCCGGAAGCAGTCCTCCCAGGGCACGTCCCCGTGCCCGGTGGAGACGAAGTCCCAGCCGCGGCGCAGGTCCGCCCAGGGCAGGTGGGAGGCGAGCCGGCCACGCCGGCCGTCCCCGGTACGCACCTTGGCGTCCTTGCAGTCCACGTGGTAGATCCGGTCGGCGAAGTCGAAGATGAAGTTCACCGGGTCCAGCTCCTGCCAGACAAAGTGCGACGGGTCCCAGTTCAACCCGAACGCGGGTCGGTTGCCGATCGCCTCCAGCGTCCGCTTCGTCGTCCAGTAGTCGTACGCGATCTCGCTGGGGTGCACCTCGTGTGCGAACCGCACCCCCACCTCGTCGAACACGTCGAGGATCGGGTTCCACCGGTCGGCGAAGTCCTGGTAGCCGCGCTCGATCATCGCCGGCGGCACCGGTGGGAACATCGCCAGGGTGTGCCAGATCGACGAGCCGGTGAAGCCCACGACCGTCTTCACCCCGAGCTTCGCCGCCGCCCGCGCCGTGTCCTTGATCTCCTCGGCGGCCCGCTGGCGGACGCCCTCGGGCTCCCCGTCGCCCCAGATCCGGCCCGGCAGGATGTCCTGGTGCCGCTCGTCGATCGGGTGGTCGCAGACCGCCTGACCGACGAGGTGGTTGGAGATCGTGAAGACCTCGAGGTTGTGCTTCGCGAGCGTCTCCCGCTTGCGATCGACGTACGAGTCGTCGGCGAGCGCCTTGTCGACCTCGAAGTGGTCGCCCCAGCAGGCGATCTCCAGACCGTCGTAGCCCCACTCGGAGGCGAGCCGGCAGACCTCCTCGAACGGCAGGTCGGCCCACTGGCCGGTGAAGAGCGTGATGGGTCGCGCCATTGTCCTTCTCCCCTGTTGTGATGGGGATTCCTTGTGCGGACCGGGGCGAGGGTGACCGGTCAGAGCGGTACGCGGCACCGGGACGGGACACCGGTGGGTGCGGAACGCACCTGGGCCCGGCGGGTTGCGCCTCCCACCGGGTCACCGGCCACCGTCACGGTCGCCGGTCCCACCCTATTTCCGCCGGACCCCATCGCGAAAGCCCCGCCGCCGGATCGTCATTCGGCCATCTCCTCCGGCGCGGGCAGAACAGCCCGGACGAGGAAGCCACCATCGGGGCGCGGGCCGGCGGAGAAGGTGCCGCCGATCCGCTCGGCGCGCCTGCGCACTGCGATCAGACCCCGCCCGGCGTTCCCGGCCGTCGGCGCGGCGCCGGCGCCGTCGTCGCGTACCTCGATGGTGATGCCCGTGGCGTCGTAGCGCAGCCGGACCGCGACCGGCGCGCCCTGGGCGTGCCGGTGCGCGTTGGTCAGCGACTCCTCGATGATCCGGTACGCCGCCGCGTCGACCGCGCCGGGCAACGGCCGGGGCTGCCCGGCCAGCGTCCAGTGCACCGGCTGACCGGCGGCGAATCCCTCCACCAGCGCGTCGAGGCGGTTCAGGCTGGGTGCCGGCCCGGTCGACGTGTCCGGTTCCTCGGCTCCGCGCAGCGCCCAGCGCAGCCGGTGCCCCTGCGCCCGCACCATCCGGCGCCACCGCGCGAAACGCCCCATGCCGGTCAAGGTACGGCAGCCGGCTGTGGCCCGCGCCTGCGGCGTCCCGACCGTCCGTGGGCACACGGGTGCCAAGCAGACCGGCGACCCGGGTTGTCGGCGCGTCGGCGTCCGTCGACGGAAGTGCCGTAAGCGCTATACCTCTGCGTCATAGTTATGACTCAGAGGTATAGCGCTTACGGGGACGACGGCATCCCGCCGGCCGGGGCACACCCGGCGAAGCGCCGAGGTCGAGTGGCCTGGAGGGGCGGTCCGCCGTGACGGGCAGCCCCTCCAGACTCAGCCGGTCAGGGCAGCGTCCACTTCTGGTTGGCCGCGCCGTTGCAGGTCCAGAGGTGCACGATCGTGCTGTCCGCGGAGTTGTTGCCGGAGACGTCGAGGCACTTGCTCGACGACGCGTTGCGCAGGCTGCCGTCGGCCTGGGCCGCCCAGTTCTGCGCGCCGGTGCCGTTGCAGGTCCAGAGCTGGATCTTGGTGCCGTCGGCGGTGCCGCTGCCGGACACGTCCAGGCACTTGCCAAGCGCCTTGATCGTCGAGTTCGGCGTCACAGTCCAGGTCTGCGCCGCGCTGCCGTTGCAGGTGTAGATCTGAATCTGGGTGCCGTCGGCGGTGCCGCTGGAGCGCACGTCCAGGCACTTGCTGCCCAGACCCTTGATCGCGCCGACCCCCGGGGTGCCGCCACCGCCGCCCCTGACCAGGGTGAAGTCGTCCACGTCGAAGAGCCCGGTGCCGCTACCGGTGAACGTGAGGTAGAGGTTCTGGGTGCCGGACGGGACGTTCGACAGGACGGTGGTGACGTTGGCGAACGTGGTCCAGCTGCCGGTGTTCGGCACCGCGACCGAGCCGAGCACCGGGCCGGTGGCCGAACCGGTACGCACCTGGATGGTGCCGCCGGCGCCGCCGGAGACGACCCGGGACGTGAACGAGGTGACCCCGGTCAGGTTCACACCGTTGTACGCGGCCCAGTCACCCGGGTCGATGTAGCCGATGGTCTGGCCGCCGTTGGCGCCCGCCTTGGTGAACGGGGTGACGCCGTTGGCCGAGCTGAACGCCTCGGCCTGGACGGTGGTGTTCCCGGTCGGCGGCGGCGTGGTGCCCAGCTCCTTGATCCGGATGTTGCGGAACGAGGCGTCGTCGCCGGTGCCGTGGTTCTGGATGCCGATGTGGCCGGCCAGCGAACGGACCGGGTTCGTGTTGGTGAAGTCGTTGATCTTCACTCCGTTGAGGAAGATCTGGAGCCGCTCACCCTCGACCAGCAGCTCGTAGGTGTTCCACTCCCCCGCCGCGTTGAGCGCCGCGTCCCGGGCCGCGATGTCGGCGGACTTGAACGTGTAGACCGCCCCGGTGGTGCGGTCGGCCGCGTCGGTGGCGTCGATCTGGATCTCGTAGCCGTTGTCCACCGCCGACCACGGGTCACTGGACGGTGGGAAACCGATGAAGATGCCGGAGTTGTCGTCGCCGGCCAGCTTCCAGTCCAGCTTCAGCGAGTAGTTGGTGAACTGCTTCGCGTTGTACCAGAACAGCCCCATGCCGCCCACCGAGGTGAGGGTGGCGTCGGAGTTGGTGAAGTTGCCCGGGCCGGCCTGCGACCAGCCGCTGGTCGAGCCGTTGTAGATCGGGGTGTAGCCGGTCTCGGGCCGGCAGTCGGCCTTGCTGCGGCCGGCCGCGTACCGGATACCGCCGAGCAGGTGCGCCCGGAAGGCCGGCTCGGCGTACGACGCCTGGGTGTGCCCGCCGCCGGTGTAGAACGACCGGCCGCCGCTGTAGCTCTTGCACCACGAGTGCGGGTGGTCGGCGCCCATCCCGCCACCGGAGTACGACGACTCGTCCAGAGTGGCCAGCACGTGCGCGGTGGATCGGGCGTTGGTCCGGTAGTTGTACCACTCGTCGGTGCGGGTCCAGGTCTGCGGCAGGTGCGCGGTCGCCGCGTGCCCCCGGTCCTCCACCTTGACGTTGGCCTGCTGGATGGCCGGGTGCGAGGCGAACCACGCGCCGACCAGGTTGCCGTAGAACGGCCAGTCGTACTCGGTGTCGGCGGCGGCGTGCACGCCCACGTACCCACGGCCGGAGCCGATGTACGACTCGAAGGCCGTCTGCTGGCTGGCGTTGAGCACGTCGCCCGTGGTGTTCAGGAAGACCACCGCCTCGTACTGGTTGAGGTTGCCGGTGGTGAAGGCGGCGGCGTCCTCGGTGGCGGTGACGGTGAAGTTGTTTCCGGCGCCCAGGTCGCGGATGGTCTGGATGCCGACCGGGATCGCGTCGTGCCGGAAGCCGGCCGTCTTGGAGAAGACCAGCACGTCGTAGGGGGCGTCGGCGGCGCTGGCCGGGGTGGCCGGGGTCGTACAGGCCAGGACGGCGAGGACGGCGGTGGCCGCGCCGAGGACGGGTCGCAGGAGTCTGCGCATATCGCTCTCCTAAGAACGGTTAGGAGGGGCCCCTTGTACAACACTAGGCGTTGACAAGGGGCCCTTCCTTTCAGATCAGGGCAGGATCCACTTCTGGTTCGCGGCGGCGGTGCAGGTCCAGAGGTGCACGACGGTGCTGTCCGCCGAGTTGTTTCCGGAGACGTCGAGGCACTTGCCGGACTGCGCGTTACGCACCGTGCCGTCGGCCTGCGCGGCCCAGTTCTGCGCCCCGGTCCCGTTGCAGGTCCAGAGCTGGATCTTGGTGCCGTCGGCCGACCCGCCACCCGAGACGTCGAGGCACTTGCCCAACGCCCTGATCGTGGAGTTCGGCGTGACCGTCCAGGTCTGCGCTGTACTGCCGTTGCAGGTGTAGATCTGGATCTGCGTACCGTCGGCGGTGGCGGCGTTGCGCACGTCCAGGCACTTGCCGCCCAGACCCTTGATCGGCCCAGCCCCGCCGGCGGGCGGCGTACCGGTGACGAAGGTGAACGCGTCCAGGTCGTAGAGCGCGCCGGTGCCCGACCCGGCGAAGGTCAGGTAGAGCGTCGTGGTGCCGGTCGGCGGGTTGGTGATCGCCCCCGTCACCGTGGTGAAGGTTTCCCAGCCTCCGGTGACCGGGACCGTGGCCGAACCGAGCACCGTGCCGGTGGCGGAGCCGGCCCGGACCTGGAGAGTGCCGCCGGCACCCGCCGAGGAGACCCGGGCGCTGAACGAGGTCACGTTGCCCAGCCGGTACGGCTGGAACGCGATCCAGTCACCGTTGTTGATGTCACCGACGGTCTTGCCACCCTCGGCCGGGGTCTTGCTGAACACGTTGATCCCGGACGAGGTGCCGAAGAACTCGGCCTGCCGGTGCCGCGGCGGCAGCGTGTGCTGCGTGTGCGTGGTCAGCCCACCCGCGTCGGTGTACTCGGCGTCGAAGATGGCGAAGATGTTCGCCGCGTCGTCGTGCTCACCGTCGACCGGGATGGTGATCGATCCGGAGCAGCCGGTCTTCGAGGTGATCTGGTGCCCGTGCTGGTCGTGCCCGAGGACGTAGGTCATCTTGACCTTCGTGCAGTCGATCGTGCCGTCCTCCGGGTCGGTCACGGTGATGCTGAACGGCACCGTGTCGCCGAAGCTGAACAGCTGCCCGTTGCCGGGGCTGTTGATGGTCACGGTGGGCGCGGTGTTGCCAACGTTGATCACCACGCTGGCGGTGCCGGTGGCGCCCTGCGGGTCCCGCACGGTCAACGTCGCGGTGTAGGTGCCGTTGGCGGTGTAAGTCTTGGACGGGTTGGCTGCCGTGGAACTGGTGCCGTCACCGAAGTTCCACGAGTACGTCAGCGCGCCGCCCTCCGGGTCGGACGAGCCGGCCGAGGAGAACGTCACCGCCAGCGGTGCGGCGCCGGAGGTCCGGTTCGCGCTGGCCGAGGCGTTGGGTGCCCGGTTGCCGCCGCCGACGTAGTCGAAGCGGTAGAGCGCGGAGTTGGCGTCGCCGTTGAAGTAGCCGGTGCCGTAGTCGAGCACGTAGTACGCGCCGTCCGGGCCGAACGCCGAGTCCATCACCTGCTTGCCCACCCACGGGAAGGTGTCGATGACGCCTCGGGAGCCGTCCGCGTTGACGTGGATCGGCTTGATCCAGCCGCGGCCGAACTCGGTGGCGAAGAACTGCCCGTCGAACGACTGCGGGAACTTCGTCGTCGAGGTGGACGAGGCGTTGTACCGGTAGACCGGGCCGCCCATCGGTGACTCGGAGCCGCCGCCGAACTCGGGCGGGGTGCCGGCGTCGCCGGCGTACCGGATCCAGGCCGGCTTGGCCGCCGGCAGGGTGCCCAGGCCGGTGTTGCGGAACGAGTTGTTGGTCGGCCCGCCGGTGCAGTTGTACTTCGCTCCGCCAGTGTTGGTGGCGAAGTCCCACTCGTTGTACGTCTCGGTGCTGGTGTTGGTGCCGGTGCAGTACGGCCAGCCGTAGTTGCCGGCCGATGGGACCCGGTTGAACTCCACCTGGCCGGACGGCCCGCGGGTGGCGCTGGTCGAGCCGGCGTCCGGCCCGTAGTCACCGACGTAGACGACGCCGGTGGCCTTGTCCACGCTGATCCGGAACGGGTTGCGGAAGCCCATCGCGTAGATCTCCGGCCGGGTCCTGGCCGTGCCGGGCGCGAACAGGTTGCCCGCCGGGATGGAGTACGTGCCGTTCGCGTTCACCTTGATCCGCAGGATCTTGCCGCGCAGGTCGTTGGTGTTGCCGGCGCTGCGCTGCGCGTCGTACCCCGGGTTGCGGTTGGTCCGCTCGTCCAGGGGCGCGTATCCAGCGGAGTCGAACGGGTTGGTGTCGTCCCCGGTGGACAGGTAGAGGTTGCCGGCGGCGTCGAAGTCGATGTCTCCGCCGACGTGGCAGCACAGGCCGCGATCGGCCGGCACGTCGAGCACGTCGACCTTGCTGGCCTGGTTGATGGTGAAGTCGGCGTTGAGGGTGAACCGGGAGAGCCGGTTGACGCCCTGCCAGGCCGAGAAGTTGGTGCCGGTGGCGGGCGCGTCGCCGCCGGGGGTGGAGAGCGGCGGGGCGTAGTAGAGGAAGATCTGCCGGTTGCTGGCGAAGTTGGGGTCGACCCCGACGCCCTGCAGGCCCTCCTCGTCGTGGGTGTAGACCGGCAGGGTGCCGATCACCGAGGTGGTGCCGTTGGCGTCGGTGCGGCGCAGGGTGCCGTTGCGGGCGGTGTGCAGGACCGAGCGGTCCGGCAGCACGGCCAACGACATCGGTTCACCCATGTCGGCCACGCCGCGGGCCAGCTCGACCTGCTGAAAGTCCGTGGCGTTGATGGGGTGGGCCTGGGCGGGGGTCGGGCCACCGAGCGCGGCCGGGCCGACGCCGAGCGCGACCGTGCCGGCCGCGGCCACCAGGAGCAGTGCCGATCCGGCGGAGAACCATCGTCGGGACCGGTGAGTGGAAGCGTCCTTTATGGACATTGGTGTGCTGTCCCTTCCTGACGAATGACTGCCAGGCCGGGCGCGCGCCGTCGCGCCGGGTGCCGTAGCGGTGGTGGGGATGCGGTCGGCCCACCGGGTGCGTCCCGGCCGGCCGTGACCACCGAGGTGGTGGGGGCCACGTGCTCGGAGGTCACCAGTCGATGGGTTACCGCGCCGCCGGTTCACCTCGACGAAACATTGTCGTGTTGGCCACGACACTAAATCGTGGAGTGTCGATGTGTCTATACCTTCCGGCGGATCGCCGTGAACTTTCGTCGATCCGATCGAAAGTCGGCAGGCAGCGCCGTTTCCCAGACGCCGCAGGGATGTCCGGGGAACGTGTCCGGCGAGCGCCGGCGGGTCAGGCGCGGCGGTCGATCGCCTGCGCGGCCAGCGCGACCAACGCAGCGCGGGCCTCCTCGGCCACCGCGGCGCTCTCCAGCGCGGCCAGCGCGGCCTCGGTCCGGACCCGGATCATCTGCTCGATCCGCTCCCGAGCACCGGTCGCCTCGATGATCCCGCGCAGCTCCGCCGCGCCGTCGGCGTCCAGCGCCGGATTGCCGAACAGCTCGCGCAGCCGGGCGGTCTGCGGCCGGTCGGCGGCGCTACGGGCCAGCGCCATCATCACCGTCGGCTTGCCCTCCCGCAGGTCGTCCAGGACCGACTTGCCGGTGACCGCCGGGTCGCCGAAGACGCCCAGCACGTCGTCGCGGAGCTGGAACGCGTCGCCCAGCGGGTCACCGAACTCGCCCAGCGCGGCGATCAGCTCCGGCCCCGCGCCGGCCAGAGCCGCGCCGATCTGCAGCGGCCGGGTCACCGTGTACCGGGCGGCCTTCATCCGGATCACGGTGAGCGCGCTGGCCACCGAGCCGTCGCCCACCCCGGACACCAGGTCCAGGTACTCCCCCGCGATCACCTCGGTACGCATCAACGCGAACACCCCGTACCCCCGGTGCACCTGCTCGGTACTCAGGCCGCACTCGTGGAACATCTGGTCCGACCAGGCCGCGCAGAGATCCCCGCAGAGCAGCGCCGTGTTGCGTCCGTACGCCTCGGGGTCGCCGCGCCAGGACGAACGTGCGTGCAGGTCGGCGAAGAGCCGGTGCACCGACGGCTCGCCCCGGCGGCGGTCGCTGCCGTCCAGGATGTCGTCGTGGATCAAGGCGAACGCGTGGAACAGCTCCAGTGCCGCCGCGGCCACCACGATCGGGGTGCCGTCGGGCGCCCCGGCACCGCGCCAGCCCCAGTAGCAGAAGAGCGGGCGCAGCCGCTTCCCGCCGGCCAGCACGAACCGGTACAGCGCGGTGAACACTCCGCGTGGCGCGCCGTCCGGCCAGTCCGGGCCCTGCCGGTCCAGGAACCCGGCCAGCTCCGCGTCGAAACGCGCCCGCAGCCCGCTCGCGTCGGTGGGCGTGACGGTGACGGTCATGAACCCTCCCTCGACCGGTCCGCCTCGGCGCCACCGCCGGGAATCAGCCCGGCCAGCTCCAGCAGCAGTGCCTTCACCTCGGTGGCCGCGATCCGCTCCCGGGCGGCGGCCGGGTCGGAACAGAGCAGCACCGGGGCGTCCGCCGGGTCGTCCGGCAGCCGACCGTGCGACCCGCGTACCGCCCGCGCCCCGGCGTCCAGGCCGACCGCGCTCATCAGGTAACGCATGCCCAGCTTCTTGCGGGCCAGCGCGATGCCCGCCCGACGCTTCGCCGCACCCGGCGCGGCCGGATCGAAGAACAGCTCGGCCGGGTCGTAGCCCGGCTTCCGGTGAATCTCCACCAGCCGGGCGAAGTCCGGTGCGCGGGCGTCGTCCAGCCAGTAGTAGTAGGTGAACCAGGCGTCCGGCTCGGCCACCAGCACCAGCTCACCGGCGCGCGGATGATCCAGCCCGTGCGCGGCCTTGCCCTCGGCGTCGAGCACCTCGGCCACTCCGGGCAGCCCGGCGCAGAGCTTCGCCACCGTCGGCACGTCGGCCGGGTCCCGCACGTAGACGTGCGCGATCTGGTGGTCGGCGACCGCGAACGCCCGGGACGTCCACGGGTCGAGGTACTCCATGCCGGCCTGGGTGTGCACCCGCAGCAGCCCCTCGGCGCGCAACAGCCGGTTGACGTCCACCGGCCGGGACACGTCGGTGATGCCGTACTCGGAGAGCACCACGACGGTGGCGTCGCGGGCCCGGGCGGCGTCCAGGAGCGGCCCGAGCACCGTGTCGAGTTCGGCCGCCGCGGCCGCCGCCTGGGCGGAGGACGGGCCGTACCGTTGCAGGTCGTAGTCCAGGTGCGGGACGTAGACCAGGGTCAGGTCGGGCGACACGGCGGCCAGGATCTGCTCGGCCGCCTGGCAGATCCACCGCGACGAGGGCAGCCCGGCTGTCGGCCCCCAGTAGGTGAACAGCGGGAAGGTGCCCAGCCGCCCGGTGAGCGCGTCGTGCAGCTCCGGCGGGTCGGTGTAGCAGTCCGGCTCCTTGCGCCCGTCGGCGTAGTACACGGGCCGTGGAGTGACCGTCCAGTCGACGTCCGCGCCCATCGCGTACCACCAGCAGACGTTGGCGACGGTGTAGCCGGGCTCGGCCCGGCGGGCCGCCTGCCAGAGCTTCTCCCCGCCGACCAGCGCGTTGTGCTGCCGCCACAGCAGCACCTCACCCAGCTCCCGGAAGTACCAGCCGTTGCCGACGATCCCGTGTCCGCTCGGCGGCTCGCCGGTGAGGAAGGTGGACTGCACCGAGCAGGTCACCGCGGGCAGCACGGTGCCGAGCTCGGCCCGGAAGCCGCCGTCGGCGACCCCCCGCAGCCGGGGCATGTGCGCCAGCAGCCGCGGGGTCAACCCGACCACGTCGAGCACCACGAGTCGCCGGCTCATCGCGACACCCCCGCCGTGGCCGTCGTGGTCAGCTCCGGGGTCAGGCCCAGACCGACCAGCTCGTCGCGGGCGAAGGCCAGCTCGGCGGCGATGCCGGCGGCCAGCTCCGCGTCGGTGCCCGGCCGCCGCGCGGCCGGCAGCACCCCCCAGGTGTACGTCTCCACGTCGAGGTGGTCGCAGCCGGCGGCGGGGCCGGCGTAGAGCGCGGCCAGCGCGGCGCGCAGCACCGGCAGGGTGGACCCGAGTGGTTCCTCGGGTGGGGCGTGCAGCGGCACGTGGTAGTGCACCCGCCACGGCCCGGGCAGCGCCGCGTCGAGCGCCTCGTCGAGGTCGTCGGCGGCGTACGCCGGGTCGGCCGGGTCGGCCCCGCCGGCGCAGCCGGCACCCCGGGTCTGGTGCAGGAAGCGCGGCTCCACCCACCGGCGCAGCGCTTCGGCGCCGCCGGCCGGGTCGGCCGCCTCGACGGCGGCGGAGACCTGCACCTTGACCACCGGCAGGCCGGCCGCCCGCAGCCGGTCCAGCGCCACCGCCGGCTCCTCCCAGGCACAGGCCAGGTGGGCCAGGTCGAGGCAGACGCCCAGCCGCTCGGTGTCCATCCCGGACAGCAGCGCGGCGGCCTGACCGGTGCTCTCCACCACGCAGCCGGGCTCCGGCTCGAAGGCGACCCGCACCTGGCGGCCGGTGTCCCGCTGGACCGCGGCCAGGCCGGCCGCGAGCTGGTCCAGCCGGCGGCGGGCCGCGTCGGCCCGATCGGTGTCCCACGGTTGGCGCCAGGCCAGCGGCAGGGTGGAGATCGAGCCCCGGGCGGCGTCGTCGGGCAGCAGGTCGGCGAGCACCCGGGCCAGGTTCAGGGTGTACGTCAGTCGCTGCTCGGTGGTCCAGTCCGGCCGGTAGACCTCATGCTTGACCACCGGTGCCTGGAAGGCGGCGTACGGGAAGCCGTTGAGGGTGACCACCTCCAGGCCACGCGCGTCCAGTTCGGTGCGCAGCCGGCGGCGCAGCGCCGGGTCGGCGGCCAGTTCGGCGGCGACCGGGGCGGCCAGCCACAGGCCGAGCCCGAGCAGGTCGCTGCCGAGCGCCGCGCGTACCGGCACGGCGTAGGTGTCCAGTTGGGCGAGGATGCCGGCGAGATCCTCGGCGGGGTGCACGTTGGTGCAGTAGCCGAGGTGCACGGTGTCGCCGCCGGCGTGCCGCAGCCGCATCAGCTGCCGCCACGCAGGATCGAGTTGCCGGTCTCCGGGTCGACGGCCGCGAGTTCCAGGTCGGTCAGGTCGAGCCGGCCGGACTGCCCGTAGAACTGCACCGGGTTGCGCCACAGCACCTGGTCGACGTCGTCGTCGGTGAATCCGGCCAGCAGCATCGCCTCGCCGGTGGCGCGGGTCAGCAGCGGGTCCGAGCGCCCCCAGTCGGCGGCCGAGTTGACCAGCATCCGTTCCGTCCCGTACTCCCGCAGCAGCTCCACCATGCGTGGCGGTGACATCTTGGTGTCCGGGTAGATGGAGAACCCCAGCCAGCAGCCGGTGTCCCGGACCAGCTTGACGGTCACCTCGTTGAGGTGGTCGACGACCACCCGGCCCGGGTCGATGCCGGATTCGGTGACCACGGCGAGGGTGCGCTCGACACCGCGGGCCTTGTCCCGGTGCGGGGTGTGCACCAGCGCCGGCAGGTCGTACGCCACGGCCAGCGCGAGCTGTGCGGCGAACGCCTCGTCCTCCTCCGGTGTCATCGAGTCGTACCCGATCTCGCCGACCGCGACCACCGCGTCCTTGTCCAGGTAGCGCGGCAGCAGGTCGAGCACCGGCCGGCAGCGGGCGTCGTTCGCCTCCTTGGGGTTCAGCGCCACGGTGGCGTGGTGCCGCACCCCGAACTGCCCGGCCCGGAACGGCTCCCAGCCGATCAGGGAGTCGAAGTAGTCGGCGAACGAGGCGGCGCTGGTGCGGGGCTGGCCCAGCCAGAACGCAGGCTCCACCACGGCCCGGACGCCGGCGGCGGCCATCCGTTCGTAGTCGTCGGTGGTGCGTGAGGTCATGTGGATGTGCGGGTCGAAGATGCGCATCACGCCTCCGTGGGGGTGGGACGGTCGACGGTGCCGGTTCCTCCGCTGTGCGCGGTGAGCCGGTCGAGCAGGTCGGTGGCGTCGGCGGGCAGCTCCCGGCCGGCGGCGTGCCGCTCGGCGGCCAGCGCGGCCAGCATCGCGGCCAGCTCACCGTCGGCGCGGGCGTCCAGGTCGGCCACAGCGGCCAGCGGCACGCCGGAGAACACGCACTTGAGCACCGCCTGCCGCCACGCCGCCGGGTCGAGGTGCCGGGCGTACGGGCCGAGCGCGGCGGCGACCAGTCGGGTGTCGTTGGTCCGGATCGCGTCGTGCAGCAACGGCACCCCGGCGGCCCCGATCGGCAGCAGCGGCAGGGCTCGCAGCACCGCCCGCCGCTCGGCCGCGTCGCCGTGCCGGTAGAGCGTGCCGGCGTGCTCGGCGTGGTCAGCGGGCAGCGCGGTGAGCAGCAGCACCCGGGCCGCGTCGTCGGCCGTCCAGCCCGGTGCGTCGGGCAGTGCGGCCCGGCCGCAGCGCCGGCCGGCGGCCGGGAAGAGCCGGGCGATCGCGCCGGGCTCTGCCGCGACCCGGCGCAGCGCCGTGTCCAGCCAGCCGGGATCGGGTACGCCCCGCAGCGCGGCCCGTAGTGAATCCGGTGTCATCCCGTCTCCTCCCTCGTGCTGCTCCGCAGGCACCCCAGGCGCGCCCTTTGCTCTGCTTCACTCCACGCGACGGCCACTGTCCGGATATCGGACGGCCGCTGTTGCGTCCGTTGAAGCAGGGCAAAGGGCGTCTCGGGGCACCTCGTGCGCGCTGCGCCGGTCAGTCGCCGTCGTGATCGCGGTGGTGCTCCGGGCCGCCGCCGTCGCGACGGCGGCGCGCAGGAACTCGATCGACCGGGCGGCCACGGCGGGCGCGGCATGCGAGTCCCGGGGCAGCTCGACGGCGACCAGCCCGCGGTAGCCGGCCTGCGCCAGGGCCGCCAGCACCGGCGGGAAGTCGATCTCGCCGGAGCCGAACTCCAGGTGCTCGTGCACGCCCCGGCGCATGTCGTCGATCTGCACGTTGACCAGGTGCCCGGCCACCTCGGCGACGCACTGCGGCACCGGCCACGGCTCCAGGCAGCGGCAGTGCCCGATGTCGAGGGTGATGCCGAAGCGGCCGGGGTCTCCGAGCGCCGCGCGCAACCGGCGCCAGCCGGCGATGTCCTCGACCAGCATCCCCGGCTCCGGTTCGAAGCCGAGGGTGACACCGGCGGCGTCGGCGGCGTCGACCACGGTGGCGCAGCCGGCCACCAGCCGGTCCCAGGCGGTCTGCGCCGGCACGGCGTCGGGGCGGACGCCAGCCCAGAAGGAGACCGCCTCCGCGCCCAGGTCGGCGCCGATCCGGACGGCCCGGCGCAGGAACTCGATCCGCCGGGTCGGGTCGTCGTGCAGCAGCGTCGGTGCGTGCTTGTGCCACGGGTCGAGCAGGTAGCGGGCTCCGGTCTCGATCACCACCGCGAGGCCCAGCGCGCTCAGCCGCCGGCCCACCACCGCGATCCGGCGGGACAGACCGGGGGCGAACGGGTCGAGGTGGTCGTGGTCGAGCGTGAGCGCCACCCCGACGTAGCCGAGGTCGGCGAGGACCGCGAGCGCGTCATCGAGCCGGTGGTTGGCGAAGCCGTTGGTGCCGTACCCGAGGCGCAGCGTCCGTGGGTCGGCGACCGGCGGTGCGGCGCGGGGCTGGGGGGCGGTCATGTCGGGGAGACCTTCCGGGCCAGCCGCCGGCCCAGCGGCGCCGCCGCCGCGACGGCCAGCCCGAGCAGGCCGGCTCCGCCGCGCGCGGTGAGCGCTCCCTGCAGGGCGGGCAGTCCGGTGATCCCGGCGCCGACCGCGGCGCGTACCCGCCCGGCCGACGGGTCCCGGACCACCTGGGCCTGTGCCGCGCCGTAGCGGGCGGCGTACCAGCCGGACAGTATCGCGGGCAGCGCGGCGGCGAGCCCGAGCGACCGGGCCCGGCCGCCGCCCACACCGGCCCGGTCGTCGGCCGGGCTCCGCCCGGCGCGCCGGGCGGCGGCGCCGGGGGCTGCGACGGCGGCGCTGGCCGCGACCAGTGCGGTGCCGGCCAGCGTGCGCAGTGGCAGGGCCGCGTCGGCGCCGGTGACCTCGCGGCGGGACAGCGCGGTGACCGTCCAGGTGTGCGCGGCGACGGTCGCCGCCGCCGGCAGCGCCCGGGTCAGCCGACCGCCGGACGCGCCGAGCAGCACGTCCAGCCCGCGGCAGGCGGCCATCACGGCGGGCCCGGCGGCCGTGTTCTTGGCCAGCAGGTCGTACCCCCAGATGCTGGCCGCCAGCGGCACGGCGAGCGCGGCGGCGCGGCGACCGCCCACGGCGACGGCCAGGCCCAGGCCGGCGGCGGTGAGGCCGGCCGCGAGACCAACCGCGGCGGCCGGAGTGACGCGGCCGCTGGGGATGGGCCGCTCGGGCCGCTCGACGGCGTCCAGCCGCCGGTCGGCCCAGTCGTTGGCGGCCATGCCGGCCCAGTAGAGCAGCACCGAGGCGCCGGCCAGGGCGGGGGTACGCCGGCTCAGCGCGCCGGCCGCCGCGGCGCCGGCGACCACGTCCCCGGGGACCGAGAGCGCGGCCGGCGCCCGGACCAGCTCGGCGAGGTCAGCCAACGTTGTCATCAGAACCGTCCCGACCGGCGTGCAGCTGACGGGTGAAGTCGACCAGCCGGGCCCACTGCTCGGCCAGCGAGTGGGTGGGCGCGCCGAGCGGGTCCTTGAAGAAGAAGCCCAGCTCGGCCAGCGGCCCGACGTGACCGGCGGCGTGCGCGGCGGCGGTGAGCCGGGCCAGGTCGAGCACCAGCGGCGCGGCCAGCGCGGAGTCGCAGCCGTGCCAGGTGAACTCCATCCGCATCCCGGTGCCGAGGAAGCCGGCGAAGGTGATCAGATCCCAGGCGGTCTTGAAGTCGCCCAGCTCCTCGACGTACTCGATCCGGGTGCCGCCCTGCGGCAGGTAGCCCAGCGTCTCGCCGAGCACCCGCTGCTTGCTCTGCACCTTGGCCGCGTTGGCGGCCGGGTCGGCGAGGGTGGCGCCGTCGCCACCGCCCAGCAGGTTGACCCCGGACCAGGAACGCACGGCCAGGTTCCGCATCGCGAACATCGGCGCGAGCACCGACTTGACCAGGGTCTCCCCGGTCTTGCCGTCGTGCCCGGCGTACGGCAGCCGGACCTGCTCGGCCAGCGCGGTCAGCGCCGGCAGCCGCAGCCCGGTGGACGGGGTGAAGTCGACGTACGGGCAGCCGGCCAGCAGCGCCGAGTACGCGTACAGGGAGCTGGACGGCAGCACCTCGTCGGGGCCGGTGAGGGCGGCGCGCAGCGCGTCCGGATCGGCGTGCCCGGGATGCGGTGCGGGGGCCGGTTCGGTGGCGGAGACGTTGACGACCACCACCCGGTCCAGCGCGTGCCGCTCACGGAAGGCGGTGAGGTCGCGGACCACGGCGGCGGCCCGGTCGGCCTGGGTGGCGCCGACCGGCGCGGGGCGCAGCTCCTGCTCGACGGCGGCCAGCTCGTCGGGGAGCGCGGCGACCAGCCGGCCGGGGATGACGCCGCTGTCGGCCAGTGCCTCGGCCCGCTTGCACAGCGGGGTGGTGGCCACGTCGTGCCCGCCGAAGACCAGATCGGCGAAGGACGGCAGGGCGGGGCCGCGTAGCTCCGGCAGCTCGGTGACGCAGCCGGTCGGCCCGGCCAGGCCGGCCCGCAGCGCGAGCCCTCCGACGATGCTGGTGGTCGCGACGGAACCGCGCGCGCCCACCAACCAGACACCCGTTCGCATGGTGCTCCTTCCCGTCCAGGAGGAACCGTCGGTGTAACTAAATATAGGAATATCAGAATATTACTCGAAAAGATACGCCCTTGGTGGATGGGCCCCGCCCGCCCGCCCCGCACGGGATGGCACCGGACTCCGACATCGGCGTCGGCGGCGACGACGCCGGACCGGCTCCCGGCACGGGTGCGGGCAGACGGGGCTGGTAGGCAGGGTCGGTCGGCGTCTCGACCCTGCCTCCCCCGCATCCGGCCAGCCGGGGCGTTGGCGCGCCCCGACCGGACGTCTCAGGCCGCCGTGCCCAGCGGATCGTCGACCGGTGTGCGGCCCGCCGGACGTCGGCGAGCGGAAGCGGTACGGGTGGGGGCAGCGGCGGGCGGTGCCATCGGGTCCTCCGGATCGCCGAGGGTGGTGGCGGTCCTCCGGTGCGGCCGGGGAATCCCGGTCCGGTCGCACCGGACGACCGTCCTGCTCGTGCGCTACCGGGCCGTACGGCCCGGCTGCACGCCCTCCGGTGCCGACCTCGTCCCGGCCGCGGGGCGCAAACCGCGGCCGGTCCCTCGCCGGTCGGCTCCGGAAAGCCGGTCGGGCGATGGCGGCGCGAACACCACCATCGCGGATGGTCAGAGGTCAGACAGCCACCGCGGCCAGCGCCGGTTGCACCTCGGTCCAGGAGGAGCCGATCTCCGCCGAACGGGTCACCGCGTCCAGCACGAGCTGGACCTGCAACGCGTCGGCGAAGGAGGGAGCCGGGTCGGCGCCGGTGGCGACCGCCTCGATGAAGTCGCGCATCTGGTGGGTGAAGGAGTGCTCGTAGCCGATGATGTGGCCGGGCGGCCACCACGCCGACATGTACGGGTGCTCGCCCTCGGTCACCAGGATGCGGCTGAAACCCTGTTCCACGCTGGGCCGGGTGGCGTCGTAGAACTCCAGTTCGTTGAGGCGTTCCAGGTCGAAGACCACACTGCCCAGCGAGCCGTTGATCTCGACACGCAGGGCGTTCTTGCGACCGGTGGCGAACCTGCTCGCCTCGTACGTGGCTAGGGCGCCACCGTCGAGCCGGGCCACGAAGACCGCGGCGTCGTCGACGGTGACCGGACCGGTGGCCGGGGCGTTGCCGTCCACCGAACCGCTGCCGTCCACCGAGGCCGCCAACCCGCTGGACCCGGCCGGCAACGGCCGCTCCTTGACGAAGGTCTCGGTGACCGCGCTGACGCCGGTGATCCGCTGGCCGGTGACGAACTGGGTCAGATCGATGATGTGCGCGCCGATGTCACCGAGCGCACCGGAGCCCGCCCTGTCCTTCTGCAACCGCCACACCAGCGGGAACTGCGGGTCCACGATCCAGTCCTGCAGGTACGTCGCTCGGACGTGTCGAATCACCCCGAGTCGTCCGTCGGCGACCAGCTGGCGCATCATCGTGACCGCGGGAACCCGGCGGTAGTTGAACCCGCACATCGACCGCACCCCGGCTGCCCGGGCGGTGTCCGCCGCGGCGGTCATCGCCCGCGCCTCGGCCACCGTGTTGGCCAACGGCTTCTCACACAGCACGTGCTTGCCGGCGGCCAACGCGGCGAGTGCGATCTCGGCGTGGCTGTCACCCGGGGTGCAGACGTCGACCACGTCGATGTCGTCCCGGCTGATCAGGTCACGCCAGTCCGTGGTGTACGCGTCCCAACCGAGCCGGTCGGCGGCGTCCGCCACCTTTCCGGTGTCCCGGCCGCAGATCAGCGCCATCCGGGCCCGCGCCGGCAGGTCGTACACGCGGTTCACGGTCCGCCACGCCTGCGAGTGCGCGGCGCCCATGAACGCGTAGCCGACCATGCCGACCCGCAGTTCTCTGTCTGTCGTGGACAAGGTGGGTCTCCCCCCGTGTGTCAGAACCCGAGCTTCTCGTAGCTGCTCGCGTTCTCCTTGGTGATCGTCTCCGAGGCGAGGGTCAGTTCCTTGGGCACCTGCAGCTCCGTGAGGTCACCCAGGCCCCGGCCCTGGGCGATGAGCCGGGCGAGCGAGATCGCCGACGAGGCCATCGACGGGTTGTAGGTGACCGTCGCCTTGAGCACGCTGTTGTCGGCCTTGATCGCCTCGATCGCGAGCTTCGAGCCCGCGCCGCCGACCATGAAGAACTCCGAGCGGTTGGCCTGCTTGATGGCGGCGAGCACGCCGATGCCCTGGTCGTCGTCGTGGTTCCAGATCGCGTCGATCTTCGGCAGCGCCTGGAGCAACTGGGCCGCCTCGCGCTGGCCGCTGTCCGAGGTGAACTCGGCCGAGCGGCGGTTGTTCACCTCGAACCCGTAGGTGGCCAGGGCCGCCGCGAAGCCCGCGCTGCGCTCGACGGTCAGCGGGATCTCCAGACCGGCGATCTCACCGATGATCGGGTTGGCGACGCCCTTGTCCTTGAGCTGCTTGCCGATGAAGTGCCCGGCGGAGACGCCCATGCCGTAGTTGTCGCCCTTGATGACCAGCCGCGAGGCCAGCGCGTCGGGGAAGACCCGGTCGAGGTTGACGATCGGGATGCCCGCCTGCATCGCCTGGAGGGCGACCGCGTTGACCTCCTTGCCGTCGTGCGGCAGCACGACGATGATGTCCGGCTTCTGGGCGATCAGCGTGCCGAGGGTCGAGCGCTGAGCCTCGGAGGTCGTCCCACCGTCGACCTCCTTGAGCTCCACGTCCGAGTACGCGGCGGCCTGCGCCTTGGCGTTGGCGTGGATCGCGCCCATCCAGCCGTGGTCGGCGGCGGGGGCGGAGAAGCCGATGACGACCTTCTTGCCCGGGGCGTTGTTGCCGGCGCCGTCTCCGGCGGCCTTGGTCTGGGTGCTGGCCGCGGGGGTTTCGTTACTGGTGCAGGCGGTGAGCAGGGTGGCAGCGCCGACGGCGGCCCCACCGAAAAGCAAGCGACGACGCGACAGGTCGCGACTGTGCTGGGTCATGACGACCTCCTGGGAACGGGATGGAGTTGTTGAGGGTGTGCGAGGTCCGGCCACTGTCGAATGTCTCGACGTCGCCAGGAACAACGTGCGGTGCGTCAGGTTGTGGTGGTGAGCCTGTTCCGCGCGAGGAGCCGAGTGAAGGACTTGAACTGGAACTGCTGGACCAGGACGGCGGCGACGATGATGCCGCCCTTGACCATGTTCTGTGCCTCGATGGAGAGGCCGTTGATGGCGAAGAGGTTGGTGATCGTGGCAAAGATGATCACGCCGAGCAGCGAGCCGACGATCGTGCCCCGACCACCGCTGAGCAGCGTCCCGCCGATGATCGCTGCGGCGATCGCGTCCAGCTCGTAGAGGTTGGCCATCGCCGCCTGGGCCGAGGTGGCCTGGGAGGTGAGCATGATGGCGGCGATGCCGCAGCAGAGGCCGGAGAGCGCGTAGAGCAGCATGGTGTGCCGGCGGACGTTGATGCCGGCCAGCCGCGCGGCCTCCGGGTTGCCGCCGACCGCGATGGTCCGCCGCCCGAAGGTCGTCCGGTTGAGCAGGACCCACCCGGCCACCACGACCGCGCCGAGGATGTAGACCAGGATCGGAATCCCGAGCACCTTGCGCGCCGCGATGTCGTTGATGAACGTGCTGCTCGAGACCTGGGTCTGCTTGTTGGAGATCGACGCCGCGAGCCCGCGAGCGGCCACCAGCATCGCGAGCGTCGCGATGAAGGGCACCAGCCGCCCGTACGAGATGAGCACGCCGTTGACCAGACCCACGCAGATGCCGACCACGATCGCGGTGAAGATCATGCCGGCGGCGCCGTAGCTCTGGGTGGCCACCGTGGTGCACCAGACGCCGGCCAGCGCGACGATCGCTCCGACCGACAGGTCGATGCCGCCGCCGATGATCACGAAGGTCATGCCCACCGTGACCACGCCGACGACCGAGGCGAGCTGGAGGATGGCCAGGATGTTGTTCCAGACCCAGGTGGGATCGTCGTAGAGGTCGGGCTTGGTGATCGCGCCGACCAGGATGAGCGCGGCCAGCACTCCGATCAGACCGAGGTTGCGCTTGACACCGTCGCCGTTGTCACCCCGCCACCAGGAGAGCCGCCCCCTGGATGCCGCCTTGTCGCCGGCCACCGCCGTCTCGGCCGGGTCCACCGGCGGCGACTGCACCGGAAGCTGCGTGCGCTCCGGTGTCGCGGTGGGTGTGGGAGTCGCGTCGCTCATGCCGGTGCGCCTTCCATCAGGGACCCCGCCATCACGAGGTCGAGCACGGTGTTCTCGTCGAGTTCGCCGGCCGGGGCCTCGCGGACGACCCGACCCTCCCGCATGACCAGCACCCGGTCGGCCAGGCCGAGCACCTCGGGCACCTCGCTGGAGACCAGCAGCACCCCGACGCCCTGTGCGGCCAACGCCCGGATGACCTGGTAGAGCTCAGCCCGGGCACCCACGTCCACGCCCCGGGTGGGCTCGTCGAGCAGCAGCAGTTTGGTGCCGCCGAGCAGCCAGCGCCCGACCACCACCTTCTGCTGGTTGCCGCCGGAGAGGGTGCGCACCGGCCGTCCGACATCCCGGGGCCGCAGCTCCAGGCTCTCGGCGATCCGGTCCGCTTCGGCCCGTTCCTTGGCGGCGTCGGTGAAGCCGAGCCGCGCGTACCGGCCGAAGGTGGCCAGCGTGACGTTGCGGTAGATCGGTTCACCGAGCAGCAGCGCCTGGCTCTTGCGTTCCTCGGGGGCCATCCCCATGCCGGCCCGTACCGCGGCGCCGACACTGCCCGGACGCAGCACCCGCCCGGCCATCCGGACCGAGCCGGCCTCCGCGACGCGGGCGCCGTAGATGGTCTCCAGCAACTCCGAGCGGCCGGAGCCGACCAGTCCGGCGATGCCGACGATCTCCCCGGCGCGGACGTCGAGCGAGACGTCGGCGAACTCGCCGGGACGGGTCAGCCCCTCCACCTGGAGCAGCTCGGCGCCGACCGTGTCGTCGGTCGGCCGGTCCGGGAAGACGTACTCGATGGTGCGGCCGGTCATCCGGCTGACCAGGTCGCGGGTCGGGGTGTCGCGCGCCGGCAGGTTCGCCGCCGTGGTCCGGCCGTCCTTGAGTACGGTGACCCGGTCGCCGATCTCGCGGATCTCCTCCAGGCGATGGGAGATGTAGATGACCGCGATGCCCTGTGCGGTCAGCTCGCGGATGATCCGGAACAGGTTGCCGACCTCGTCGTGGGCCAGCACGGCGCTCGGCTCGTCCATGATGATCAGCCGGGCCTCGTGCGACAGCGCCCGTGCCATGCTGACGATCTGCTTGCCGGCGGCCGGCAGTGCGCGGACCATCCGCCCGGGCGGGATCTCGCCGTGGCCGAGCCGGCCGAGGATCTGCCGGGTGTGCCGGGCCATCTTGCCGCGCCGGACGAAACCGAAGCTGCGGTGCTCGTGGCCGAGGAAGGCGTTCTCCGCCACCGAGAGATCCTCGACCAGGTCGAGTTCCTGGTAGATGGTCGCGATGCCGGCGCGCATGGCGGCCTGCGGATTGGCGAAGCTGACCGGCTCGCCGCGCCACTCGACCTCGCCGGAGTCCGGCTGGTGCACGCCGGCCAGCACCTTGATCAGGGTGGACTTGCCGGCGCCGTTCTGCCCGAGCAGGCAGTGCACCTCGCCGGCGCGTACCTCCAGCTGCACGCCGTCCAGGGCGCGTACCCCGGGGAAGGTCTTGACCACGTCGGTGAGGCGCAGGACGACCTCACCGGCGACGGTGTCGGCGGGGGCTTCGATCAGCGGCGCGTCGGCACCGGTGGCCGTCGGCTCGGTGGCGGCGTTCTCCTCGGAATGGGCCACGGTCTCCTCCTCGCTCACGACGGTTTTCCGGCTTGCGACTGCGGGCTCATGACGCCTCCGCGAAGGCGACGTCGCTGGCGAGCACCGCCGCGCCGGCGACGCCGGCCCGACCGCCGAGCTCGGAGAGCACGACCGGCAGGTTGCCGGTGGCCAGCGGCAGCGAACGGCGGTAGACCACGCTGCGGATCTCGGCGAGCAGGATGTGCCCGAGCTGGGCGAGCCCGCCGCCGATCACGATCATCGACGGGTTGGTGAAGCTGACCAGGCCGGCGAGCACCCCGCCGACCCGCCGTCCGCCGTCACGGATCAGCTGGATGCAGGTCACGTCCCCCTCGACGGCGCCTTCGGCGACGTCGAGTGCGGTCACCACGCCGCGCAGGGCCATCCGCTCGGCGAGCGCCGGCGACACCCCGCTGCGGGCGGCGGCGGTGGCGTCCTTGGCCAGCGCGGCGCCGCTGAACAACGCCTCCAGGCAGCCGACGTTGCCGCAGGAGCACATCGGACCGTGCGCGTCGACCTGGATGTGGCCGATGTCCCCGGCGCAGCCGTCGGTGCCCCGGTAGACCTCCCCGGTGAGGTAGATCCCGCACCCTATTCCGGTGCCGATCTTCACGAAGAGGAAGTCGTCCACCGAGTGGGCCACCCCGCCGTGTCGCTCGCCGATCGCCATGATGTTGACGTCGTTGTCGACCACCGCCGGGCAGCCGTGCTCCCGGCTGAGCAGCTCGCGCACCGGGAACCGGTCCCAGCCGGGCATGATCGGCGGCGAGACGGGGACGCCGTCGCGGAAGCTGACCGGGCCGGGCACGCCGATGCCCACCGCGTCCAGCCGCTCGTACGCGCCGTCGACCTTTGCCTTGTGCAGCAGCTCGTTGACCCGTTGCAGGGTCACCTTCGGTCCGTTGCGGATGTCGGCGGCTTCGGCGTAGTGGGCCACCGGTTCGAGCCGGCCGTTGACCACCTCGACGTCCATCGAGCTGGCGCCCAGGTCGACGGCCGCGAACCGCAGCTTCGGGTTCAGCTCGACCAGCGTGGAGCGACGCCCGCCCCGGGAGGCGGCGAGCCCGGCCTCCGCGACGTAGCCCAACGCGACCAGTCGGTCCAGCTCAGCCAGGAGACGCGGGCGGGGCATCTGCAGCCGGTCGGCCAGCTCGGCCCGGGACACGGCCCCCTCGTCGCGGAGTAACCGCAACAGCCGGACGTGCAGGGGGTCGACGGTCCGCACCCGGACTCACCTCTTCATTGGACTCGTTCACATCGGCGCAATGCCGATGTGTTGTGTCCGACACAGTAGGAGCGTTCCGTGCCGCCTGTCCAGAGCTTCAGCCATTCTGATCCCAACTTTTGTCCGAAAGAACAAAAGCTACTAGTCGATCAAGAAAAGGATCACCGAGCGCCCGGGTCCGCTCGCCCGATGTGCCACCGCCGGACACGCGACCGCCCCACCACCCGATATGCAGGTGGCGGGGCGATCGGCGCGGACGGGTCAGCGGCGGCGGGCGGAGTTCCGCTTCTTCTTGAGCTTGCGGTCGTCGCGCAGCTCGACGTACGGCTCCTCGTCGACCGAGTGGCCCGCCGAGATGGCCCGGCTGCGCTCCAGCTCCGCGTCGAACTCGGCGCCCAGCAGGATCGCGATGTTGCTCAGCCAGAGCCAGACCAGGAAGATGATCACCCCGGCCAGCGCCCCGTAGGTCTTGTTGTACGAGCCGAAGTTGCTCACGTAGAAGGCGAACAGGCCGGAGATCACCAGCCAGATCACCACGGCCAGCACACCGCCCGGGCTGACCCAGCGGAACCCGCCGTGCCGTGCGTTCGGCGACGCCCAGTACAGGATCGCGAACATCAGGCTGACCAGGATCAGCAGCACCGGCCACTTGGCGACATCCCACACCGTGACCGCCGTCGAGCCGAGGCCGATCGCATCACCGACCAGCTCGGCGAGACGGCCGGTGAAGACCACGATCACCGCGCTGGCCAGCAGCAGCACCCCGATCACCGCGGTCACGCCGAGCCGGATCGGCAGCGTCTTCCAGATCGGCCGCCCCTCCGGCACGTCGTAGATGGCGTTGGAGGCGCGCATGAACGCGCCGATGTACCCGGACGCGGACCAGAACGCCGCCAGCAGACCGAGGATCGCCGCGATGCTGGCCAGGCCGCCGTTCTTGTCCGCTGTGCCTATCGCGTCGGTGATGATCTGCCGGATGTTGCCCTCCGGCACCGCCTGGTTGACGGTGTCCGTGACGCCCTGGGTGGCGCTCTCGCCGAGCAGGCCGAGGAGGGAGATCAGCACCAGCAGGCCGGGGAAGATGGACAGCACCCCGTAGTAGGTCAGCGCCGCCGCCCAGTCGGTCAGGCTGTCGTCCTGGAACTCGGTGACCGTCCGGCGCAGCGCCGCCTTCCAGCCGCTGCCGGGCAGGTCGGCGGGGCTTTCCGGCCCCTCGTCCGGGCCGACCGGCCCACGAGCCGAGTCACGGTCACGCCCGCCGCCAACGGAAGACTGGTCGGAGGCCATCGCCCCTCCTCATCGTCGTGGTGTCGCCTCCGACATGCCCCGAGGAGGGCGGCGGGTAACCCCTACCGGTAGAGCAACCTGCCCATCCGGCGGGAAGCGACCAGCAGGCCGAGCGCCATCATCGCCAGCAGGTAGAGCACGTCGAGCAGCCAGGACCAACCGCTGCCGCCCAGCGCCAGACCGCGGATCAGGTGCACCGACCGGTAGAGCGGGGTGACCTCGATCAGCCAGTGCAGCAGGGTCGGATAGGCCTGCGCCGGCACGAACGTCCCGGAGAAGAGGAAAAGGGTGAACTGGGCGGACCCCATCAGGTCGAAATCCTGCCAGCTGCGCATGAAGGTGGACAGCGCCATGCCGAGCGCACCGAACGCGAACCCGACCAGCGCGGCGGCCGGGAAGGCGGTCAGCGCCCGGGCGACGGTGGTCAGGTCCAGTGCGACCATCACCCCGAGGAACGCGGCCGAGTAGGCGCTGCCCCGCAGCATCGCCCAACCCAACTCGCCGAGGGCGATCTCGAACGGCCGTACCGGGGTGGCGATCACCCCGTCGTACAGCTTCATGTACTTCATCTTGCCGAAGAAGTTGAAAGTCGTCTCCGCGAGCGCCCCGGTCATCGCGGAGGAGGCGAGCATCGCCGGAGCCACGAACTCGGCGTACGGGACCAGCCGCCCGTCGGGCAGCGGGAGGTCGCCGACCAGCGTGCCGACGCCCACCCCGATCGAGAGCAGGTAGAGCAGCGGCTCCACGAAGCCGGAGAGCAGCAGCAGCCAGTAGACCGACTTCAGCGCCGCGACGTTGCGCTCGACCACGGACGCCGACCGCCGGGACGCGGCGGAGACGTCGACCAGCCGAGGCAGGATCAGCGTGACCACGACCACTCCCTAGACGATGAGCTTGCGACGGAACGCGCGCAGCGCCAGCAGCCAGCCGGCGAGCGACCAGGCCACCAGGTAGAGCAGGTGCCCGGCGACCGACCATTGTGGGGCGACGCCGAGCGTGGCCGCACGGCAGAGGTCGACGGCGTGCCACAGCGGCGTCGCGTACGCCAGCCAGCGCAGCGCGTCGGGCAACGACTCGACCGGGAAGAACACGCCAGCGAACAGCGTCATCGGGATGACGGCGAACCGGAACAGCATCGCCAGCCAGCTGTCGCTGGACACCGACGCGGCGTACGCGAAGGTCGGCGCGGCCACGGCCAGCCCGAGCAGCGCCACCACCGGTAGGGTGGCCACCGCCCACGCCGAGTGCAGAGCCCCGAACAGCCCGGTGACCAGCAGGAACGCCGCGATCGCGGTGAGCACCCGGAACATCACGAAGGCCAGGTGCCCGGCCAGGATGTCGGCCACCCGCAGCGGGGCCGCGCTCTGGGCGAAGTACGTCTTGATCCACTGGAAGTTGCTGAACACCGGCCACGTCGAGTCGCCGACGGTCACCTGGAGGGCGGTCGAGGCGATCAGCCCGGGGACCAGCCAGTCGAGGTAACGCACCCCACCGACGCCCTGGTCGATGTAGGCGCCGACGCCGAGCCCGAAGCCGAGCACGGTCAGCACCGGCAGCAGGAACGAGGAGAACACCCCGGCCCGCCAGGTGCGCCGGTAACCCACCAGGAAGTAGTCGAACACGGCGAGCGCCGGCACCCGTGGCAACGCGGGCCGAGCCCGCTCCCGCGCCGAACCCGCCACGCTCACCACGACCACCTCCGCCACACCACGCCCGTCACGCCGACCTTCCTACCCCCGGGGTACGACAGGCCGCCGGTCACCCTACGGCGACCCCGCCGGCATGTCGCCCGGGTTTCCGGAAGTCGAGTTGTCCCGACTCGACCGGCTCGTACGCGCCGGTCAGGCCGGCCGGTGGGCGCGGACCAGCGCCTGCACGGCGTAGCCGAGCAGCAGCAGCCCCGCGCCGGTGCCGATCACCAGACCGGCGGACACCGCCGAGGCGAGCGCGGCGACGAGGCCCGCCGCCGCCACCACGCACAGCGCGACGCCGAGCGGCCGCAGCAGTGGGTCCCGCAGCAACGGGGCGAGCGGGAAGAAGTGCAGCCCGACCACCGCGCAGACCAGCACCGGGACGTACTCGGACCAGCCGGCGGCGGCCAGCACGGCGGCGCCCAGCCCCGCGGCGGCGAATTCGGCGACGACGATGAGCAGGTACCGCCGGTCGGTAGCCCGGTCCCGGGGGCCGCCCGCGCCCCGGGTGTGGGCCGACAGCACGCCGCCCGCCACGGCGGTGAGCAGTGCGGCGATGCTGCCCACCACGAGCAGGGCGCGCAACGGCTGCTCCGCGGCCGGCACGCTGAACCAGACCATCCCGAAGATGCCCAGGTAGAGGGCAGTCAGCCCGGCCTGGTGCCGGCTGTTGGTCTGCACGTCGGACATGAAACCCCCGTGGTCAGCTCCCGGTCGGACGGGCGCGTCGACCGGGCGCGCAGATGTTACCCATGATCAGCTACGGACAGCGCTCCCCGCTCACGCGCAGCCTCCCCGCCCGGAAAGCGGCCAGAGCCCACCGAGCCGCGATCGTTGGCGGCTCAGCAGCTCGGCCCGCGACCGTCAGTCGACCAGGGTGCGGCCGGTCAGGTGCAGGAAGACGTCCTCCAGGCCGCTGCGCCGCACCAGCACGTTGGCCGGACTGAGCCCCAGCGCGGAGACCTCGGCGACCGCCGCGTCGCCATCGGGCACATACAGCAGGACCCGGTCGGGCAGCACCTCGACCCGCTCCCCCAGCCCGGCGAGCTTGCCGGCGAACGGCTCCTGCGACTCGGCGGCGAAGCGAAGCTCGACCACCTCGCGGGTGGAGTGCCGCTCGATCAGCGCCCGGGGCGAGCCCTCGGCGACGATCCGCCCGCCGTCCATCACCACCAGCCGGTCGCAGAGCTGCTCGGCCTCGTCCATGTAGTGCGTGGTGAGCACCAGCGTGACGCCCTGCTGCTTGAGCCGGAACAGCCGCTCCCAGACCAGGTGCCGGGCCTGCGGGTCGAGCCCCGTCGTCGGCTCGTCGAGCAGCACGATCTCCGGCTCGTTGACGAGCGCGCGGGCGATGGTCAGCCGACGCTTCATCCCGCCGGAGAGCGGCTCGACCTTGCTGTCGGCCCGCTCGGTGAGCTGGACGAAGTCGAGCAGCTCGGCCGCCCGCTCCCGGGCCGCCCGCCGCGAGATGCCGAAGTAGCGGGCGTAGACGGTCAGGTTCTCCCGGACGGTCAGCTCCGGGTCGAGGTTGTCCAGCTGCGGGCAGACGCCGAGCCGGGCCCGGATCGCCGGCCCGTCGCGGACCGGGTCCATGTCGAGGATGCGCAGCTCGCCCCCGCTCGGTGGGGAGATGCAGCCGACCATCCGCATGGTGGAGGACTTGCCGGCGCCGTTGGGCCCGAGGAAGCCGAACGCCTCGCCCGAGCGCACGTCGACGTCGATGCCGTCCACAGCGGTGAAGTCGCCGAACCGCTTCACCAGCCCACGAGCCTGAATCAGTGGTCGCCCCGAAGTCACCGTCCGACCCTAGCGGCCGGGTCCGACAGCTCTCCAGGCAAATTCCACCAGGGGCGGCGGGACGACGCCGACCCCGATCGCACCGCGACGAAACACCCGTCGATGCCCCACCCGCCGCTTGATCGACGTGTATCGTCCCCTCGTGTCGCCCACCCGTTCGCCCGACGGTTCGCCGCCACCCGCACAGCCGGCCAACTCCCCCGCCGATGAGCCCGCACCGGGCGACGGCGGCGCACCACCCCGACCGAGAGCGGCCGAGGCGAGCGCGCCCGGTCCGGCCGCCAGCGCCGAGCAGACCGGGCTGGCCGACGACGACGCCCGCATCGACGCCGAACGGGCGACGCGGGACCTGGCCGCCCAGTTCGAGGACGAGAAGCCGGGGCGGGTGTTGTCCGGGCCGGCCGGTCTGCTCCTCACCGCAGCGGCGCTGGCGGTCGGCGGGCTCGCCCTCTGGCAGGTGTTCCGCCCGCTGGCGCAGGGCAGCAAGTACTACCTGATCTTCTTCCTGGCGGGCGTACTGCCGCTGGTCTTCCTGGTCTACCCGGCCGACCTGCGGCTGGCAGCCCGGCTGCGGGCCCGGCTGCGCCGCACCGGCGGCACCGACCGACCGGCCGGGCCGGACCTGCCACGTCCGGCGCCGGCGCGACCCACCGCAATGGACTGGGCCCTGGTGGCCCTGGCGGTGATCGGCTGCCTCTACCCCGTGCTGCCGATCGGGATCGGTACGGGCGGCGGCGGCTACAACGCCTTCCTCGACCGGCAGGGCCTGCTCGCGCCGATGGACCTGGCGATGGGCACCGTCCTGCTGCTCCTGCTGCTCGAAGCGTGCCGGCGGACCACCGGGTGGATCCTGCCCGCGGTCTGCCTGCTGTTCCTCGGCTACGGCTACTACGGCGGACTGCTGCCGCAGGCCTGGCCGGTCGCCCACGCGGGGCTCGACTTCAGCCAGCTGGTCGACGCGTTCTACAACTCGGACAGCGGCTTCTACGGCACGCCGTTGGATGTGGCCGCCTCGTACATCGTGCTGTTCACCATCTACGGGGCGGTGCTGGAGCTATCCGGAGCCGGGCGGTTCTTCGTCGAGCTGTCCGCGGCGGCGTTCCGCCGCTCGCGCACCGCCGCCGGGCGGACGGCGGTGGCCTCCGGCTTCCTTCTCGGCACCGTCTCCGGGTCCGGTGCCGCGACGACGGTGAGCATCGGCGCGGTCACCTGGCCGCTGCTGCGCCGCGCCGGCTATCCCCCGGAGAGGGCCGGCGGCATGCTCGCCGCGGCGGGGGTTGGCGCGATCCTCTCCCCGCCCACCCTGGGGGCGGCGGCGTTCATCATCGCCGAGTACCTCGGCGTCTCGTATCTCCAGGTGCTGGGCTGGGCCACCGTGCCGACGGTGCTCTACTACCTCGGCATCCTGCTCGCCGTGGAGATCGACGCCCGGCGCTCCGGCGTACGCCCGGTGGTGATCGACGTCAGCTCGCCGTGGCGCCTGCTGGCCCGGTTCGGCTACCACTTCGCCTCGCTGATCGCCATCGTCGTGCTTCTCGCCGTCGGCGTGTCCGCGACGAGGGCGGTCGTCTTCGCCACCCTCCTGGCGGTCGCGCTCTCCTTCCTGGACCGGGCGCACCGGCTCACCCCGGCCCGACTGGTGGCGGCGCTCGTCACCGGCGTACGCGGGGTGCTGGCGGTGACCGTCGTCTGCGCCGCGGCCGGCATCATCACGGCCACCACCACGAAGACCGGCCTCGGGCCGCAGGCGGCGGCGCTGCTGATCGGCGGGGCCGAGGCGGTCACCTCGGACCCGACCCTCGTCCTGGTGCTCACCGCGCTGCTCGCGGCCGTCGCACTGAGCCTGCTGGGCCTGGCCGTGCCGGTCACCGCCTCGTTCGTGATCGGCTGGGTGATCGTCGGCCCGGCGCTGCTCGACCTGGGCGTGACGGCGCCGGCGGCGGCGATGTTCGTCTTCTACTTCGCGGTCCTGTCCGAGGTGTCCCCGCCGACCGCGCTCGCCGCGGTGGCCGCAGCGGCGGTCACCGGCGGCCGGCTGGTGCCGACCATGTGGCAGACCCTGCGGTACGCGTTGCCGGCCTACCTGACCCCGATCGCCTTCGTGATCACGCCGGCCGGGCTCGGGCTGCTCGGCATCGGTGGCGCGCAGCGGATCGCCTTCGCCGGTGTGGTCACCGCGCTCAGCGTGGCGGTGCTCGCCGTCGCCGCCGGTGGTTGGCTGCCCGGCGTCGGCCCCGCCGGCGCCCCGGAGCGCGTGCTCGGCGCGGTCGCCGGCGTCACCCTGCTCTGGCTCGAACCCGTGCCGGTCACGGTCGGCGCCACACTGGCCGCCGTCGCCGTCGCGGGGGTGCTCGTACGACGCGGAGCCGCCGGCCGGACCGGCGGGCCGCGAGCCGGATCACCAGCTAACCTCCGGGAGGAGAAACTGTGAGACGAATCGACGTACGGCTCGTGGCGGGCCTGAGCGTGGTGGCTCTCGTCGCGGTCGGCGCCGCGGGTTGCGGGGGCCAGCAGGGCGGCGCGGCCAAGGACGACGCGGCCAACGAGGTCACCTGTGCGGTGAGCCGGGAGACCCGGGTGGGCATCGCCACCGGAAACGCCACCGGCGTCTACTACGTGGTCGGCAACGCCCTGGCCGGGCAGCTGTCCGGGGCGACCGGCGGCAAGCTCACCGGCACCGCCGCGGAGACGGGCGCCTCGGTGCAGAACGTCGAGCAACTGGTCAGCGGCCAGTACGACGTGGCGTTCTCCCTCTTCGACACGGCGGTCAACGCGGTTCAGGGCAAGGGCAGCTTCACCGCGCCGCAGCCAGTCGAGGCGCTCGCGCGGATCTACGACAACTACACCCAGGTCGTCGTCCGCAACGACGCTCAGATCGGCTCGGTGGCCGACATGCGGGGCAAGCGGATCTCCACCGGGTCGCCGAAGTCCGGCACGGAGGTGATCGCCAACCGGCTGCTGGAGGCCGCGGGCCTCGATCCGGCCAAGGACATCCGGGCGCAGCGCCTCGACCTGACCAAGACGGTCGAAGGCATGAAGGATGGCAGCATCGATGGCTTCTTCTGGTCCGGTGGCCTGCCCACCGGCGGCCTGACCGACCTGTTCACCACCTCCGGCGACACGGTGAAGTTCATCGACATCGCGCCGCTGCTGCCGAAGATGAACGAGTTGAGCCCCGCCTACCAGGCCGGGACGATCGGCCGGGACGCGTACCGGACGGCGGCGGACACCCCGACGATCGTCGTGCCGAACGTGCTGCTGGTCCGCAAGGACCTGGACGCCAACGTCGCCTGCGCGATCACCCGGACGGTGTTCGACAAGCGGGACGCCCTGGCCCAGGCGAACCCGGCGGCCCGGGGCATCTCGCTGGAGAACGCCCGCAAGACCGAGCCGGTGCCGCTGCACCGCGGTGCCGCCAAGGCGCTGGAGGATCTCGGCGCCAACTGACCTGGCCGGCGGGTCGGGCGGTCGACGGGCCGCCCGACCGGCTAGCCGTCGACCGGTGCGGTGGCGGCACGGGCGGTGGTCACCAGACGGTCAATCTCGGCGAGCAGGTCCTCGTCGTCGGGCGAGGTGCCGGGGTCGAGTCGGACGGTCCAGGTCAGACCGTCCACTCCGGCCACGCGCCGAGCCGCCACCCGAGCCGCGCCGCCGGGCACCGGGTGATGCTCGGTGTACGCGACCGAGCGGGTCACCCGGGCCCGGACCTGGTGCGGCAGCTCGCCGGGGTCGACCAGCAGGTAGGTCTCGGCCGGGCCGTCGGCGACCACCGTGTAGCCGTCGCGTTCGACGAGGGTCTCGGCGGGCGTGACGGTCAGCTCGCGACCGGACCAGACCGCCTTGAGGATCGCGTGCCAGCCGAGCCGGTGCCCCCGGCCGGGCAGCCACAACCCAAGGTTACTGGCCACCACCACCCCGTCGCCCTCGCCGTTGCCCGCCGCCGCCCAGGCCAGCACCCGCTCGTCGGCGGCCAGGGGCGGCCGGTCGGCCGGCGGAAGCTTCGGCTTGCGGCTGAACAGTCCCATCTAGAGCCCTCCTGCGGCCTGCTCGCGCAGCGCCCGCGCGTGCTGCTCCAGCGACAGCAGCTCGCCGAAGGCGGCGAAGTACTCGTCCTTGTTGTTGACCGGGTTGATGCGCTGGATCCGGGACTTGAGGTCCCGGATGCGGGCCGTGACCGACCCGAACTGCACCCGGGCCATTGTGATCGACACGTAGCGCGGGTCCGGTTCGCCGTCGATCCGCAGCGGCTCCACGGCCAGCTCGCCGACGAGCGCCGCCGACGCCAGGTCGTCGCAGGCGTCGCGGACCGACTCGATCCAGACCGCGCCGCCGGTCGCCGACGCGGCCCCGCCGGCCGCCGCGATGGCGGCGCGCACCGCGACGTGCACCGGGTGGCGGTACTCCGTGGCCTCGACCGCGTCGAACATGGGCCCGGCCAGCACCGGCTGCTGGAGGGCGAGCTTCAACGCCTCCCGCTCGACCATCGACTGCGGGCTGTCCAGCGCCGGCTCGGGGCGGGCCGGGGCGGGGCGGGCCGCGGATGCGGCGTCCCGAGCGGATGCGGCGTCCCGAGCGCTGGGCGGCGGGGCGGACGCGGCGGCGAGCACCGCCCGCTGCACCGGCTCGATCTCCATGCCGAGGTCCATGGCGAGCTTGCGGACGTACTCCGGGCGCTTCTCGCGGTCCTTGAGCTGCGCGACCAGCGGCGCGGCCCGCCGCATCGCCTCGACCCGGCCGTCGACGGTGTCCAGGTCGTACCGGCTGATCACGTGCCGCAGCGCGAAGTCGACCAGCGGCTCGCGCCGGGCGACCAGGTCGCGCACCGCCAGGTCACCCTTGGCCAGCCGCAGCTCGCACGGGTCCATGTTGTCCGGGCTGACCGCGATGAACGTCCGGCCCACGAACCGTTGGTCGTCGGAGAAGGCGCGCAGCGCCGCCTTCTGCCCGGCGGCATCGCCGTCGAAGGTGAAGATGATCTCCCCGGCCACCGAGTCGGTGTCCAGCAGGAGCCGGCGCAGCACCCCGATGTGGTCCGCGCCGAACGCGGTGCCGCAGGTCGCCACCGCCGTGGTCACGCCCGCCAGGTGACAGGCCATCACGTCGGTGTAGCCCTCGACGATCACCGCGCGGCCCTGCTTGGCGATCTCCCGCTTGGCCTGGTCGATGCCGTAGAGCACGTGCGACTTCTTGTAGATCGGCGTCTCGGGGGTGTTCAGGTACTTCGGCCCGTCGTCGTCGTCGAAGAGCTTGCGGGCGCCGAAGCCGATCACGTCACCGGCGAGGTCGCGGATCGGCCAGAGCAGCCGGCGACGGAACCGGTCGATCAGCGTGCCGGAGCGGGACTCGCGGGACAGCCCGGCGGTGACCAGCTCCTGGTGGCTGAAGCCCTGTTGGCGAAGGTGCTTGGTGAGCAGGTCCCAGCCCTCCGGCGCGAAGCCGCAGCCGTAGCGCTCGGCGGCGGCCCGGTCGAAACCGCGCTGCGCCAGGAACTCCCGCGCCGGCCGGGCGCCGGCGGTGCTGAGCTGCGCCCGGTAGAACTCGACCGCGGCGGCGTGCGCGGCCACCAGGCGCTGGCGCTGGCCCTGCTGGGGGCGGGGGCGCGGGGTGCCCTTGTCGTCCTCGATGTAACGCAGCTGGATGCCGGCGCGCCCAGCCAGCCGCTCGACGGACTCGACGAAGCTGAGGTGCTCGGCGTCCATCAGGAACTTGATCGCGTCGCCGCCGGCCCCGCAGCCGAAGCAGTACCAGACGTTGCGGGCCGGAGAGACGTTGAACGACGGGCTCTTCTCGTCGTGGAACGGGCACAGGCCCTTGAGGTTGCCGCCACCGGCGGACTTCAGGGTGACCGTCTCGGAGATCACATCCCCGATCGAGGTGCGTTCCCGGACCAGTGCGATGTCCTCGTCCCGGATCCGCCCAGCCATGCGCCACCCCCTCGCCGTACATCCTGCCCTGCCGGACCGACGACGCGGCGGCCGGGGGACGCGGGTGTGGCGACGGCCGCTGTCGGCCTCTCCGGTTCCGGCCCGGGAGCCGGGCCCGCGCGGGGACGATGACCAGATGCCCAGGGTACGGACCGTCAGCGCCCGCTTGCCGGGATGGTTGACCGGTTGGCTGGGCGTGCGCGGGCCCGCACCGCTGACGGACGAGGCCGGGCACCGGCACGCCACCTGGCTGGAACTCTTCCTGGACATCATCTTCGTGTACGCGCTGGCGGCGGTGGTGGCCCGGCTGGGCACCGACCCGACCCCGACACCGACAGCCATGCTGGCCGTGATCGGGCTCTTCGTGGTGGTCCAGTGGGCCTGGTTGGGGCAGGTCTACTACGACACCCGATTCGACCCGGACGACCTGCCGCACCGGCTGTTGGTGCTGGTCGCGCTGGTCGGCGCCGGCGCGATGACGCTCGGCGTGGACGAGGTGCCGGAGAGCCGGCTGCTGCCGATCGGCTACCTGATCGTCCGTGGCGTACTGCTCCTGCTCTACCTGCGGGCCCGGTCGACCAGCCCGAGGGCCGGGACGGTGACCTCGGTCTACCTGCTCGGCTTCGGGCTGGGCTGGTTGATCTGGCTGGTCTCGCTGGTCGTGCCCACCGCACTGCGCCCGGTGCTGTGGATCGTCGCGATGGCATCGAGCTGGCCACGCCCTGGGTCGGCCGGCACCGGCTCGAGCAGTGGCCGGTCGACCGCCGGCACCTGCCGGAACGGATCGGGCAGTTCACCATCATCGTGCTGGGCAGCGCGTTGGCCAGCCTGCTCTTCGCCGTGCCGGACCACCCCCGGCCGCACATGATCCTCACCGCCGGGTTGGCCTTCGTGGTGCCGGCCGCCGTCTGGTGGGTCTACACCACCTTCGTCACCACGGGCCTGTCGACGACCCGCCTGCTCGGCGGGCAGGCGTACACCTACCTGCACATCCCGCTCGGCGGTTCGCTGCTGCTGCTCGGCTGGTCGCTCGGGCAGGCGGTCCGGCTGGTCGACACCGGCACGACACGGCTGCCGATGGAGGTGCGGCTGCTGCTGGCCGCCTCGGTGGTGGTCTGGACGCTGTGCGGGCTGGGCCTGTACGCGCTCTCGAACCGGCCGAGCAGGGCCCGGCTGGCGATCGCCGGCTACGGGGTGGCCTCGGTCAGCCTGATCGGCGCGACGGTACGCGAGCCGCGTCTGCTGTTGTTCCTGATCGCCGTGGCGATCGTCGGATACGCCGTGCTGCTCAACCGGCGGCTCACCGCGGTCCGCGAGGAGTGGGAGCGCCGGTCCGGCGGCTGACCGTGCTCAGGCGGCCGTGGCCTCCTCGGCCGCCGCCTGCCGGTTCCAGTCGGCCTTGGTCGAGCGCCAGCCCTCGTCGTCCATGCCGCGCCGCCAGTACCCGGAGATGGAGAGCCGATCGGCGGGCACCCCGCGCTCGGCGCGCAGCAGCCGGCGCAGCTCCCGGACGAAAATCGCCTCGCCGTGGACGAAGGCGTGCACCTGGCCCGGCGGGAACTCCAGCTCCCGTACCGCCGCCACCAGAGCGGCGCCCACCGGACGCTCGCCGCGGTGCAGCCAGGTGAGCTGGACCGCGCCCGGGCTGAGCAGCTTCTGCTCCTCCGCCGGATCGGCGATCTCCACGAAGACATGGGCCGGTGCGCCCAGCGGCAGCCGTTCCAGGGCGGCGCCGATCGCCGGCAGCGCGCTCTCGTCGCCGACCAGCAGGTGCCAGTCCGCGTCCGGGCTCGGGGCGTACGCCCCGCCGGGGCCGACGAAGTGCACCGGATCGCCCGGGCGCAGCGCGGCGGCCCACGGCCCGGCCAGCCCCTCGTCGCCGTGGTGCACCACGTCGACGGTCAACTCCTCGGCGAGCGGGTCCCAGCGCCGCACGGTGTACGCGCGCAGCCGGGGCCACTGCTCCCGGGGCAGATCCCGGCGGATCGCGGCGAGGTCCAGCGGCTGCGGGTACGCGACGCCGGGCTGCGGGAAGACCACCTTGATGTAGTGGTCGGTGAACTCGCCCACCGGCAGGTCGGCCAGCCCGTCCCCGCCGAGGACGAGCCGGATGAGGTGCGGGGTGGGCCGCTCGGTGCGCAGCACCCGGACCGAGGTGACGTTCCTGGGGCGTTCCGTCATGCCACTTAGGCTAGCCTAATCTTCGCCGTCCCCCACGGGCGGTGCGCTGCCGCCGACCAGACGGGTGTGCCAGGTCACCGCCGCCGGGTCGGTGAGCGAGGCGACCTGGTCGATCACGACCCGGAGCCGGGCGGCGTCGTCCGGCGCGGCCCGCCACAGCGGGGCGAAGACCGGATCGAGCCCGTCCGGCGCCCGCCGGACCAGCGCGGCCACCAGCTCGGCCAGCATCGTCCGCTGCAGCTCGTAGCGGCCCCGGAAGCCGGGACGACGCATCACGTAGCGCAGCGCGATGCCCTTGAGCAGGGCGCAGTGGGCCCGGACCAGCCGCGGCACCACCAGGTCGGCCGCGTAGCGGCGGTGCGGGCCGGGGCCGAACCGCTCCTCGGTGGCGGCCACCGCCGCGGAGACGAACCGACCGGTCAGCCCGCTGGTGGTGGCCTTCAGCGCGACCTGCGCCCGGTGGCTGCCGTCGTACCCGGCGAGCGGCGCCAGCAGCGGGTCCGCCAGCAGCTCGACCAGCAGCTCGGCCAGGTCGCCCGGGGACTCCCCGGAGTAGGTGGCGGCCACGTCGGCGCAGAGGGCGGCCCGCTCGTCGGCGTCGGCGAGCAGCGGGCGCAGCGACACGTACCCGCCGTGGATGCCGTCCTCCACGTCGTGCACCGAGTACGCGACGTCGTCGGCCCAGTCCATCACCTGCGCCTCCAGGCAACGCCGGTCGCCGGGCGCGCCGGCCCGGATCCAGTCGAAGACCGGGACGTCGTCGGCGTACACCCCGAACTTCCGCTGCCCCGGCCGGCGCGCCCAGGGGTACTTGCCGATGGCGTCGAGCGACGCCCGGGTCAGGTTCAGCCCGGCGGACGAGCCGTCCGGGGCGAGCACCTTCGCCTCCAGCCGGGTCAGCACCCGCAGCGTCTGCGCGTTGCCCTCGAAGCCGCCGCAGGGCGTGGCGAGCAGGTCCAGCGCCGCCTCGCCGTTGTGCCCGAACGGCGGGTGCCCGAGGTCGTGGGCGAGCCCGGCGACGTCCACCACGTCAGGGTCGCAGCCCAACCGGGCGCCCATTTCCCGGGCGATCTGGGCGACCTCCAGCGAGTGGGTGAGCCGGGTGCGCAGGAAGTCGTCGGTGCCGGCGGTGTGCACCTGCGTCTTGGTGGCCAGCCGGCGGAAGGCCGCGGAGTGCAGCACCCGGGCGCGGTCGCGCTCGTACGGTGACCGGCGGTGGCCGGTGTCCTTGGGGGCCTCCTCGACCAGCCGGGCGTCCGCCGCGGCGGACGGCACTGCGGTCAACCGGTCACCGACCTAAGCCTTCTGCCGCAAGACGCAGAACTCGTTGCCCTCCGGGTCGGCCAGCACCGTCCACTGCACGTCGCCCTGGCCGATGTCGACGTGCCGGGCGCCCATGTCGACCAGCCGCTCGACCTCGGCCTCCTGGTCGGCGGGGCGCAGGTCCAGGTGCAGCCGGTTCTTCCGCTCCTTGCCGTCGGCGACCGGCACGAAGACCAGGCCGGGAAGCCGGTCCGCGGACTGGCGGATCTCCACCTCGTCCGGCTTCTCGGTGGTGATCTGGTAGCCGAGCGCCTCGGCCCACCAGCGGGCCAGTCGGGCCGGATCGCGGGCGTCGACGGTCAGGCTCTCCCAGACGCTGCTCATGCAGTCACCCTTCCCCTCGACGGCGTGCGCAATCGGCGGTGTACGAGCGAGCCAAGATTACGCCCGCCGGAGCCGCCCGGCCTGCCCGCGACGCCACGCCGAAAGGTCCACAACCGCCGATTGGCCGGGAGTTGTCAGCCGATCGCCGAGGGTTACGGCCTCGCGGCCGGAGGTAGCCGCCGGTAGCGCCCCCAGCGCGGAACGTGACCAACCGATCGCACGACCGGTAGGGAGAGACGCTCGTGGACGCATCGTGGCCGGTGGCGGCCCGGAAGCCCGGGCCACCACCGGCGACGCGTCAGCGGCTGTCCGAGCCGTCGGTCTCCACCACCGCCCGGCCGGCCTCCAGCCGGGCCACCGGCACCCGGAACGGCGAGCAGGAGACGTAGTCCAGGCCGACCTCGTGGAAGAAGTGCACCGAGTCGGGGTCTCCGCCGTGCTCACCGCAGATACCGAGCTTCAGCCCGGGCCGGGCGGCCCGGCCCTCCTCGGCGGCGATCCGCACCAGCCGGCCGACACCGTCGCGGTCGATCGACTCGAACGGCGAGATGCCGAAGATGCCCAGCTCCAGGTAGCGCCAGAAGAACGCGCCCTCCACGTCGTCGCGGGAGAAGCCCCAGGCCATCTGGGTGAGGTCGTTGGTGCCGAAGGAGAAGAACTCCGCCGCCTCGGCGATCTGCCCGGCGGTCAGCGCCGCCCGGGGCACCTCGATCATGGTGCCGATCAGCACCTCGACGCCGCTGTCCCCGACCACCTCGGCGATGATCTTTTCGGCCTCGGCGCGGACCGTCTCCAGCTCCTGCACGGCGCCGACCAGTGGCACCATGATCTCCGGCTTGGCTGTCCCGCCTGCGCGGGCGCAGGTGACGGCCGCCTCGGCGATGGCCCGGACCTGCATCGCGAAGAGGCCGGGGATGACCAGGCCGAGGCGGACGCCCCGCAGCCCGAGCATCGGGTTCTCCTCGTGCATCCGCCGGACGGCGGCGAGCAGCGCCTCCTCCTTGGCCACGTCCTCGCCGCGCTCCTGGGCGACCGCGACGTTCACCGCGAGCTGCTCCAGCGGCGGGAGGAACTCGTGCAGCGGCGGGTCGATCAGCCGGACGGTCACCGGCAGGCCGTCCATCTCGCGGAAGATCTCCTCGAAGTCGGCCCGCTGCAACGGCAACAGCGCCGCCAGCGCCGCCTCCCGCTCACCCTCGGCTCGGGCCAGGATCAACCGCTCGACCAGCTCCCGCCGGTCACCGAGGAACATGTGTTCGGTGCGGCAGAGTCCGATGCCCTCGGCGCCGAAGCGCCGGGCACGGGCGGCGTCCGCACCGGTGTCGGCGTTCGTGCGAACCGCGAGCCGCCGCTTGCCGTCGGCGTGCGTCATGATCCGGTGTACGGCCCGAACCAGCGCGTTGTCGATGTGCTCCGGGTCGAGACTGCCCTCGAAGTACTGCACCACCTCCGACGGCATGACCGGCACCTCGCCCAGGTAGACCTTGCCGGTGGTGCCGTCGATGGAGACGACGTCGCCCTCGCTCACGGTCTGCCCGGCCACCGTGAACCGCTTCGCCGGCACGTTCACGTCGATCTCGTCGGCGCCGGAGACGCAGGTCTTGCCCATCCCGCGGGCCACCACGGCGGCGTGGCTGGTCTTGCCACCGCGCGAGGTGAGGATGCCCTTGGCGGCGATCATGCCGGTCAGGTCGTCCGGGTTGGTCTCCCGGCGGACCAGAATCACCGACTCGCCCTCGGCCGCCAGCTCGACAGCCCGGGCGGAGGTGAAGACCACCTTGCCCGACGCCGCGCCCGGCGAGGCGCCGATGCCCTTGGCGACCGGCTGGAACTCGTGGTCGAGCTGGAAGCGGGGGAACATCAGCTGGGCCAGCTGCGCGCCGTTGACCCGGTGCAGCGCCTCGTCCAGGTCGATCAGGCCCTCGTCGACGAGCTGCCCGGCGATGACGAACGCGGCGGCGGCGGTGCGCTTGCCGACCCGGGTCTGCAACATCCACAGCTTGCCGCGCTCGATGGTGAACTCGATGTCGCAGAGGTCCCGGTAGTGCTCCTCCAGCCGGGCCATGAAGGAGAGCAGCTGGTCGTAGGACGTCTTGTCCAGCTGCTCCAGCTGCTGCAACGGCACCGTGTTGCGGATGCCGGCGACCACGTCCTCGCCCTGGGCGTTGGCCAGGTAGTCGCCGTAGATGCCCTGGGCGCCGCTGGCCGGGTCGCGGGTGAACGCGACACCGGTGCCGGAATCGGGGCCGAGGTTGCCGAAGACCATGGTCACCACGTTGACCGCGGTGCCGAGGTCGGCCGGGATGCGCTCCTGGCGGCGGTAGAGCACCGCGCGCTCGGCGTTCCACGACTCGAAGACCGCCCGGATGGCCAGGTCGAGCTGTTCGCGCGGCTGCTGCGGGAACTCCCGACCCGTGTGCTTGAGGAAGATCTTCTTGTACGCGTCGACCAGCCCGCGCAGGTCGTCGGCGTCCAGGTCCAGGTCGTTGTGGGTGCCCTTGGCGCGTTTGACGTCGTCGAGGGCGTGCTCGAACTCCTCGCCCGGCACCTCGCAGACGGTCTTGCCGAACATCTGGATGAGGCGTCGGTAGGAGTCCCAGGCGAACCGGTCGTTGCCGCCCGCCTGGGCGGAGAGGCCCACCACGCTCTGGTCGTTGAGCCCGACGTTGAGGACGGTCTCCATCATGCCGGGCATGGAGAACTTGGCGCCGGAGCGGACGGAGACCAGCAGTGGGTCCCGCGGGTCACCGAGGCGCTTGCCCATCGCGCGCTCCAGCGATTCCAGGTGCGCCTCGATCTGGCCGGCGAGCCCGTCCGGCTCCCGGCCGGTCGCGAGGTACGCCTGGCAGGCCTCGGTGGTGATGGTGAAGCCGGGCGGAACGGGCAGACCGAGGTTGGTCATCTCGGCGAGATTGGCGCCCTTGCCGCCGAGCAGGTCCTTGAGGTCCTTGTTGCCCTCGGTGAAGTCGTAGACGTACTTGTGATCGACGGTCTCTTGCGCTGCCACCAGAGCCTCCCACGCGCGCCGGATTGACACTTAACGAAGGTTCAGTTTCCTCATACCCCGGGACGGACCACCGGTAATCCCGGAGTCGACGCCGATCGGTGGGCGAAGGTTAAGCGAACATCGAGTGGCCTGGGCCCGTTCGGTGACAATAGGCACAGCTATCACGACTTTCCGTGTTCGTACCGGTTTTTGGGAACGCTTCCATGCGCACGATCACGCATCCCGGCCTGTCGCCGTACCCTTGACGGCACAGCCAGCCGGTGAACCTCACTTTTGCCATAACCGACGCGAATACACCCCCGGAGCCGCCGCCGTGTCGACCATCCCCTTCCCCGGACCCACCGCCACCCCCGGCGGGTCCGGCGCCCCCGACTCGGTGCCGCTGTCTGCTCACGAACCGGACGCGGCCACCCTGGCCCGGTCGGCCGAACAGGCCGCCGGCGAGCTGCTCGCCCCGCCGGCCCCGGTCCGGCTGGCCGACGTCGTGCCCGCGCCGCAGCAGGTCGAGCCGGACGCGGCCGAGGACTGGCTGCTGCCGCCCGACGCCGTCATCGTGGCCAGCGCCGACCCCGCCGCGCTGACGGTCGCCGCGCACCTCGCCGAGCTGCTGCGACCGGCCACCGGTTACCCGCTGCCGGTCACCGACACCACCCGACCGGCATCGGCCGGTGGCATCGCGCTCGCGCTCACCGACGACGACAGCCTGGGCGCGGAGGGATACCGGCTCGCCGTGACCCGCGCCGGGGTCACCATCACCGCGGTCACCGCCACCGGCCTCTTCTACGGCGCGCAGACCCTGCGCCAGCTGCTACCGCCGGCGATCGAGAGCCCGGTCCCGATCACCGAACGGTGGATGCTGCCCGGCGGGACCATCACCGACGCACCCCGGTTCCCGTACCGGGGCGCGATGCTCGACGTGGCACGGCACTTCTTCGCCGTCGAGGACGTGCTGCGCGTCGTCGACCACCTGGCCCGGTACAAGCTCAACCACCTGCACCTGCACCTCACCGACGACCAGGGCTGGCGGATCGCCGTCGACTCCTGGCCGAAGTTGACCACCGTCGGCGGGGCGACCGAGGTCGGCGGCGGCCCCGGCGGGCACTACACGAAGGCCGACTACCTGCGGATCGTCTCCTACGCCGCCGCCCACCACGTCACCGTCGTTCCGGAGATCGACCTTCCCGGGCACACCAACTCGGCGCTGGTCGCGTACCCCGAACTGGCGCCGGACAAGGTCGCGCCGCCGCCGTACACCGGCACCGAGGTCGGCTTCAGCTACGTCGACCCGACCGACGAGCGGACGTACGACTTCATCGCCGACGTGCTGGGTGAGGTGGCCGCGCTCACCCCCGGCCCGTGGCTGCACATCGGCGGCGACGAGGCGTTCAAGGTCAAGGGTGAGGTCTACACCGGTTTCGTCGAGCGGACGCAGCGGATCGTCGCCGACACCGGCAAGATCGTGGTCGGCTGGCACCAGCTCGCGCCGGCCGCGCACGTCGACGGCCGGGTCCTCCAGTGGTGGGGCACGAACGGCGCGGACCCGGGCACCCTCGAAGCGGTACGCCGGGGCGCACGATTGATCCTCTCCCCGGGCAACCACGCCTACCTGGACATGAAGTACGACCCGGACACCCCGGTCGGGCACGACTGGGCCGGCCTCATCGACGTGCGCCGGGCGTACGACTGGGATCCCGGGTCACACGTGACGGGCGTGCCGGACGCGGCGGTACTCGGTGTCGAGGCACCGCTCTGGACCGAATCGGTCACCTCGCTGGCCGAGATCGAGTTCATGCTGCTGCCCCGGCTGCCCGCCATCGCCGAGCTGGGTTGGTCGTCCCCGGCAACGCACGACTGGGCCGGGTTCCGCGACCGGCTGGCCGGGCACGGCCCGCGCTGGGCCACCGCCGGAATCACCTTCCACCGCGCGCCCGAGGTCCCCTGGCCGGCCGAGCAGGCCACGCCCACCCTGCCGACCCCTCGCGGCCCGGCCGAGGCCGACACCCTCGCCGACAAGCCCTGACCGGGAGGACACCTCCCCCGCTGCCTGTCGAGCTGCCCCGAACCTGGACCGGATCGATGTGCGGGTGCCGGCTCCGGCGCCCCACATCCGGGGCAGCTCGACAGGAGCCTCGCGCCCGCCCCGATCCTCGCGAAGTCGGCACGCCGAAGACCCGGCTCTGGCGCGCGTGTGACCTCTGTGCAAGGCCGTCCGGTTTGGGGACGCCTGTCCCGTGGGCGGGGCCACTCCCAGGGTGGAATCGGGGCTGAGCCCCGGTCGTTACACCTGGCATACCGCCGTGGCTCCGCAGCCCGGCGCGACAGCCGCCGGGAACACCCGCCAGGCCGTCGCGGTTAAACCCCCCGGACACCCGAGCAGGCCCCGGCCGCCGGGCAGATTCCCTTCTGAACTTCCCCGTGCGGCCCGCCCCCTTCGTGCGGGTCGCACGTATCCCCCGAACAGAGGAGCACGCCATCATGCGTACCGATCTGATCCGCAAGACCGCTCTGACCGCTGCCGGCCTCGCCTTCACGGGCGGTGCCATCGCCGTCCCCATCACCGCCGCCTACGCGATGTCGGAGGCGAAGCCGGCCACGCAGACCCAGACCGACCGCAAGGGCCACGGCGACCGCGAGCTCAACGTCCGCTACGAGGCCCAGCCCAACTTCTACTACTGCGGCCCGGCCGCCACGCGTAACGCCCTGTCCGTGCAGGGCAAGAACATCGACGTGGACGCCATGGCCAAGGAGATGGGCACCACCGAGGCCGGCACCAACTCGATCAACGACATCACCCCGGTGCTGAACAAGGAGACCGGCAAGGACGCGTACCGCAGCGTCGAGATCAGCAGCTCCAGCGCCGACGACAAGCAGACCGGCAAGCTGCGCGCCGACATCGTGCACACCGTGGACGAGGGCCGCGCTGTGGTCGCGAACATCGCCGGCACCACCACCGACGTCGATGGCGCCGTCCACTCCTTCGAGGGTGGCCACTACATCAGCGTCGTGGGCTACCGCGACGGCGGCGAGACGGTGAAGATCGCCGACTCGGCCGACCCGAACATGGCCTCGTACTGGATCAGCGTGGACAACCTGGCCGACTGGATCGCCACCCGCGGTTACTCGGCCTCGTGACACAGCGACAACAACGCGAAGGGCCGGCCCCAGCAGGGGCCGGCCCTTTTCGTCGTCCGGATCAGCCGCCGGAGTCGTCCAGCTCCGCGTCCTCCGGGACGGCGTCGTCGTCCCGGCTCGCGAGCCAACCGTCGGGCAGGAAGACCTTGCCCGGGGAGTTCGTCCGGCCGCGCGGCTGGCCGAGGGCGGCCACCGGGAACGGCTCCGCCGGGTCGAGCTTGCCGAGCAGGTCGTCGAGCTGGGCCAGGCTCTCGATCATCGCCAGCGAGCGGCGCAGCTCGCCGCCGACCGGAAAGCCCTTGAGATACCAGGCGACGTGCTTGCGGAAGTCGGTGCAGCCGTCCCGCTCACCGCGGGCCGGGTTGCGCGCGCCCGCGACGAACTGGTCGACCAGCAGCTCAGCGTGCCGGCGCATGGTCACCGCCACCTCGCCGAGGGTGGGCAGCCGCCGCTCCGGCCGACCGTGGAAGGCGGCCTCCAGGTCGGCGAAGAGCCACGGCCGGCCCAGGCAGCCCCGCCCGATCACCACGCCGTCGACCCCGGTGTGCGCGACCATCCGTAGCGCGTCGTCGGCCTCCCAGATGTCGCCGTTGCCGAGCACCGGCACGTCGAGGGCCTGCTTCAGGGTGGCGATGGCGTCCCAGTCGGCGGTGCCCGAGTAGCGCTGCCCGGCCGTCCGCCCGTGCAGGGCCACCGCGGCGACGCCGGCGTCCTGGGCGGCGAGCCCGGCCTCGACGTACGTCAGGTGGTCGTCGTCGATGCCCTTGCGCATCTTCACCGTGACCGGCACCCCGGCCGGTGCCGCGGCGTCCACCGCGGCCTTCACCAGCCGGGCGAAGAGCCGGCGCCGCCACGGCAACGCCGCGCCGCCACCCCGGCGGGTCACCTTGGGCACCGGGCAGCCGAAGTTGAGGTCGATGTGATCGGCCAGATCGCGCTCGACCACGATCCGTACCGCGGCGGCGGTGATCTCCGGATCGGTGCCGTAGAGCTGGAGGCTCCGCGGCTGCTCGTCCGCGCCGAACGCGATCATGCGCAGCGTCTTCGGGTTCCGCTCGACCAGCGCCCGGGTGGTGATCATCTCGCAGACGTAGATGCCGCCGCCCTGCTCCCGGCAGAGCCGCCGGAACCCGACGTTCGTGATCCCGGCCATCGGCGCGAGCACCACCGGCGGCCACACCTGATACCGCCCGAGCGTCAACGGGCGCAGCACAGGAACGGTCGAGGCAGTCACCGCACAAGTGTACGGGGCCCCGACCGGCGCTTTCCGCGTCGGCCGAGGCCCCGTGCCGACCGTCTCAGCAGCCGGGGAGGCGCTCGATCAGGTAGCGCTCGACCTGGTCCAGGGAGACCCGCTCCTGCGCCATGGTGTCCCGGTTGCGCACCGTCACGGCGTTGTCGTCCAGGGTGTCGAAGTCCACCGTCACGCAGAACGGGGTGCCGATCTCGTCCTGCCGACGGTAGCGGCGGCCGATCGCCTGCGAGTCGTCGAACTCCACCACCCAGCGCTTGCGCAGCAGGGCGGCGAGGTCCTTCGCCTTCGGCGACAGCGCCTCGTTGCGGGACAGCGGCAGCACCGCCACCTTGACCGGGGCCAGTCGCGGGTCGAACCGCATCACGGTCCGCTTGTCCACGCCGCCCTTGGTGTTCGGCGCCTCGTCCTCGTCGTACGCCTCCAGCAGGAAGGCGAGCACCGCGCGGGTCAGACCCGCGGCCGGCTCGATGACGTACGGCATCCAGCGCTCGCTCTTGGTCTGGTCGAAGTAGGACAGGTCGACGCCGGAGTGCTTGCTGTGCGTGGAGAGGTCGAAGTCGGTGCGGTTGGCGACGCCCTCCAGCTCGGCGAACTCGGTGCCACCGAACTGGAAGCGGTACTCGATGTCCACGGTCCGCTTCGAGTAGTGCGAGAGCTTCTCCTTGGGGTGCTCGTAGAGCCGCAGGTTGTCCGCCGACAGGCCGAGGTCGAGGTACCAGTTCCAGCGCTCCTGGAGCCAGTACTCGTGCCACTGCTCGTCGGTGCCCGGCTCGACGAAGAACTCCATCTCCATCTGCTCGAACTCACGCGTCCGGAAAATGAAGTTGCCCGGGGTGATCTCGTTGCGGAACGACTTGCCGGTCTGCGCGATGCCGAACGGCGGCTTCTTGCGGGCGACCGTCTCGACGTTCTTGTAGTTGACGAAGATGCCCTGCGCGGTCTCCGGGCGCAGGTAGTGCAGCCCTTCGTCGCTCTCCACCGGGCCCAGGTAGGTCTTCATCAGGCCGTTGAACATCTTCGGCTCGGTGAAGGTGCCCTTGTTGCCGCAGTTCGGGCAGTTCAGCTCGGCGAGCGAGGTCAGCGGCTTGCCGTGCTTCTCGGCGTACGCCTCTTCGAGGTGGTCCGCCCGGAACCGCTTGTGGCAGAACTGGCACTCGGTGAGCGGGTCGACGAACTCGGCGATGTGACCGGACGCCTCCCACACCTTGCGGGCCAGGATCACGGCGGAGTCGAGGCCGACCACGTCGTCGCGCTGCTGGACCATGGTCTTCCACCACTGCCGGCGGACGTTCTCCTTGAGCTCCACGCCGAGCGGGCCGTAGTCCCACGCCGATCGGGTGCCTCCGTAGATCTCGCTGGAGGGGAAGACGAAGCCTCGGCGCTTGGCGAGGCTGACGACGGCGTCGATACGGTCGGCTGGCATGTTTCCTCCTACGCCGGCTGGCGGTCGGCGGGGGCGAGATGTGGATGGATCGGTCAGTTCGGGGACAACGGTACGACCACCGTCGCCCCGAGCCCAGCAGAATACCGGGGCCGGCTCAGCTCACCCCGCAGACCTCCATGCCGCCGGTCTGGCCGTCCTGGCCCAGGCTGACCTGCTGCTGCTCCCGGTCGCCGCCGTCGAGCGTCACGTCGACCGGCACGGTCAGGCTGGTGGTGTCCACGTCACCGACCCGGAACGCGGCGACCTGCGGCTCGGCGGCCGCCCGCCGCTCGAACTCGGGGCGGGACTCGCGCCGCTGCGCGTCGTCGCAGAGCTGGTCGTAGGCCCGTCCATAGTTCCGCTCGACCAGCGCCTGGTAGTAGTCGCTGGTCACCGTGCGGCCCTGTTCCCGGATCGCCTGCACGCCGGTGACGGCCAGGCCGACCACGGCCGCTCCACCCCCGCCACAGCAGAGCAGCACGGCGAGCGCGCCGACGCCGAGGCCGATCCAGAGCCGGGTCCGACGGCCCTCGGTGGGCGGCGCGGCGAACAGCGGCGCCACCCCGGGACCGGGCGGCGGGGCGGGTGCGGTCATAGGAGCAGCGTAGTGTCCGGCGGCTCAGCGGTAAGGACCCGCAGCCCGATCACTCTCGGCAACCACGACGGCCCCGCCGGGCGCGGCGGTGGCGAGGGCCTCGTACGCGGACGGCTCGTCCACCGACTCGGCGAGCAACGGCACGGCGCTCACCTTGACCTCGAAGGCGCCCAGCGCCCGCCGGTACGTGCCGACCGACTCCCACTCGGTGACCAGGGACCAGTGGCGGGGGTCGTCCAGTGCCCGGACCAGTTGACCGCGCAGGTAGCCGGGGCGGGCGGCCAGCGCGGTGAGGGCGGCGTGCGCCCGTTCGGTGAAGTCGTCGGCGACATCGACGTCGACCACGAACCGGTTGGTCACCAGCACCGGGTTCCTCCTCGTAGAGTCTGTGGGATGCAGCGTACGCAGCGCCCTCTGCTGGCTCGGTTGGCCGGGGCGAACCCGACGTCGGTGTTCCTGCTCACCCTGGTGGTGGTGCTGGTCGCGTTCTTCACGCCGGGGGTGGTCGGCGGGCTGCTGACGCTGGCGCTCGCCGCGGGTCTGATCGCCCTGTTGGCCACCACCTGGCCGGTTCAGGCCCCGCAGACCCGGCTGATCCGGCTGCTGATGCTGACCCTGCTGGTGACGGTGGGCCTGGCGAAGCTGCTCTGACATGCAATCATGCGTTTTTGACAATCATTGTCGTTACCACGGACAGTTGAGGGCATGACCAACCGCACCACGTCCCGTGTCCTGGCCGCCGCGACCGCCCTGCTCGCCCTGGGTGCCGGCGCCGGCTGCTCCACCGGCGGCGCCGCCGGCGCCGATCCCCAACGGGTCGACGTGGTCGCCGCGTTCTACCCACTCCAGTTCCTCGCCGAGCGGATCGGCGGCAACGCGGTCCGGGTGACCAACCTCGCCAAGCCCGGCGCCGAACCGCACGACCTGGAGCTCACGCCGAGCCAGGTCGGCCAGGTCAGCGAGGCCGAGCTGATCGTCTACCTGAAGGGCTTCCAGCCGGCGGTGGACGACGCCGTCGAGCAGAACGGTAACGACCGGGCGTTCGACGTCACCAGCGTGCAGCCGCTGCTGGACGCGAGCGCCGGCGGGCACAACCACGCGGGCGAGGGCGCGGACGAGCACGCCGAGGAGAAGAACGGCGGCAAGGACCCGCACGTCTGGCTCGACCCGACCCGCCTGTCCGCCATCGGCGACCAGCTCGCCCAGCGGCTCGGCAAGGCCGACCCGGACCACGCCGCCGACTACACCGCCCGCTCCGCGGCGCTGCGCGCCGACCTGACGACCCTGGACGGCGAGTTCAACCAGGGCCTGCAGACCTGCCAGCGGCGGGAGATCGTGACCAGCCACGCCGCGTTCGGCTACCTGGCCGACCGGTACCGGCTCGAGCAGGTCGGCATCACCGGGCTGAGCCCGGACGTCGAGCCCTCGCCGCAGCGACTCGCGCAGGTGATCGAGGAGGCGAAGGAGCACCGGGCGAGCACGATCTTCTTCGAAACGCTGGTCAGCCCGAAGGTCGCCGAGACCATCGCCGGTCAGGTCGGCGCGCGGACCGCGGTGCTGGACCCGATCGAAGGGCTCGCCGCCGGCAGCGGCGCGGACTACCTTTCGGTCATGCGTACCAACCTGCAGACCTTGCGGACGGCGTTGAGCTGCTCGTGAGCGCACCCGTGATCACCGTCGAGCACGGGGTGGTCGGCTACGACGGCCGCCCCGTGCTCCGGGACGTCTCGCTCACCGTGACCGCCGGGGAGGTGGTCGCGGTGCTCGGCGCCAACGGCTCCGGCAAGTCCACGCTGATCCGGGCCGTGCTCGGGCTGGTGCCGCTCGCCGCCGGCTCGATCACCCTCTTCGACCGGCCGTTGCGCCAGTTCCGCCAGTGGCAGCGCATCGGGTACGTCCCGCAGCGCCTGGGCGCCGGCGGCGGCGTGCCCGCCACCGTCCGCGAGGTCGTGGCCTCCGGCCGGCTGGCCCGCCGGGGGGTGCTCCGGCCACCGGGTAGAGCCGACCGGGCCGCCGTCGACGCCGCACTGCGCGCGGTCGGGCTCGCCGACCGGGCCGCGGACCCGGTGTCCACCCTCTCCGGCGGCCAGCAGCAGCGCACGCTGATCGCCCGAGCGCTGGCCGGCCAACCGGAGCTGCTGATCCTCGACGAGCCCACCGCGGGGGTGGACGCGGCCAGCCAGGAAGCGTTCGCCGGCGCGCTGCGTGACTTCGTCGCCGACGGCGGGACGGTGCTGCTGGTGGCCCACGAGCTGGGCCCGCTGCGACCGGTGATCAGCCGGGCGGTCGTCGTCCACCAGGGCGGCATCTGTCACGACGGTGCCGTGCCGGACCCGGCCGGCCATCATGCGGAGCCCGACCACGACCATGTGCACCCGCACGGTCCCGACGAGCCCGCCGGGCTGTGGAGCAACTAAGCATGGAACTCTTCCAGTACCCCTACATGCAGCGCGCCCTGATCGGCGCGCTGGTGATCGGCCTGGCCGCGCCGGCGCTCGGCATCTACCTGGTGCAGCGCCGGCTGGCGTTGATCGGCGACGGCGTCGGGCACGTGGCGTTGACCGGTGTCGGCGCCGGCCTCCTGCTCAACCGCTCGCCGGTGCTGGTGGCGGTGATCGTGGCCACCATCGGGGCGATCGCCATCGAGCTGGTCCGCGCCCGCGGGCGCACCTCCGGCGACCTGGCTCTGGCGCTGCTCTTCTACGGCGGCATCGCCGGTGGCGTACTGCTGGTCGGGCTCTCCAACGCGACCAGCACCAACCTCAACGCCTACCTGTTCGGGTCGCTGACCACCATCCAGGTCGGCGATCTGATCACCATCGCGGTGCTGGGTGCGGCGATCCTCGTCACCATGATCGCGCTGCGGCCGGCGCTCTTCGCGGTCTGCCACGACGAGGAGTACGCCCGGGTCTCCGGCCTGCCGGTGCGCACACTCAACCTGCTGATCGCGGTGACCACCGCGATCACGGTGACCATCGCGATGCGGGCCGTCGGCGTGCTGCTGATCAGCGCGCTGATGGTGGTGCCGGTGGCCACCGCCCAGCAGGTCACCCGGGGTTTCCGCAGCACGATGACCGCCGCGATGGCGCTCGGGTTCTTCGCCGCCGGCTCCGGCGTGTGGGTGGCGGCCACGGCGGACACGCCGCCGGGCGCCTCGGTGGTGCTGCTGGCGATCGCCTCGTTCCTGGTGGTGGCGGTGGCGGGCGGGGTCTGGCGGGCGTTGCGCCGCCGGGCCACTCCGGCCGCCGCGCCGGCGCCGGAACCGCACGAGGTCGTGCTGGGATGAGCCTGATCAGCGGGATGTCGGTGGTATTGGTTACCGTTGCAGGGTGACCAGCGCAACGGGCTACGAGGGGTTCGATGGGGCCAGCGAGTTGCTCCGCGCCCTGTCGGCGCCCATCCGGCTGGCCATCGTCAGTGAGCTCGCCGGCGGCGAGCGGTGCGTGCACGAGCTGGTGGAGAAGCTCGGGGCCGCGCAACCGCTGGTCTCCCAGCACCTGCGGGTGCTGCGCGGCGCGGGCGTGGTGCGGGGTTCCCGCCGGGGTCGGGAGATCGCCTACAGCCTGGTCGACGAGCACGTCGCGCACATCGTGGCGGACGCGGTCAGCCACGCCGGGGAGGGATGATGAGCGAGAGTGGCGCCGCCGTGCGCAACACCCGGCAGCGCTCGGCCGTGAGCGCGCTGCTCGCCGAGATGGAGGGCTTCCACAGCGCTCAGGACCTGCACGCGATGCTGCGGCAGCGCGGCGAGCGGGTCGGCCTGACCACGGTCTACCGCACGCTCCAGGGGCTGGCCGACGCGGGCGAGATCGACGTGATGCGCCCACCGGGCGGCGAGCACCTCTACCGCCGGTGCAGCGAGGGGCACCACCACCACCTGGTCTGCCGGGCCTGCGGGAGCACGGTCGAGGTGGCCGGCCCGGCGGTGGAGAGCTGGGCCGACCGGGTCGCCGCCCAGCATGGGTACGACGACGTCAGCCACACCCTGGAGATCTTCGGCACCTGCCCGACCTGCGCCCGCTGACGGTGCCGCGCCGGTCCGGGCGTCCCGCCGGCTGATCCGACAGGTGCCCGGTCCGGCCGTTCGTGGCACGCTGTCCGGCGTGAAGATCTACGCCGATCGCTTTCCGACCGCCGCCCGCCAGTTGTTCACCGACCTGCTCGTCGTCGCCTGGGTGTACGTCGCGATCCGCGGCGCGCTCTGGCTGCACGACCTGGTGCAGAAGCTCGCCGTACCCGGGCAGAAGCTGGAGGGCGCCGGCAGCGGGCTCGCCGACAACTTGGGCGACGCCGGCAGCAAGGTCGGCCGAGTGCCGCTGGTCGGCGACGAGCTGACCGCGCCCTTCCAGCGGGCCGCCGACGCCGCCCGGTCGCTCGCCGACGCGGGCCGCGACCAGCAGCAGCTGGTCGACCAGCTCGCCCTCGCCCTCGCCGTCGCAGTGCTGATCTTCCCGCTCGGTCTGGTGCTGTTCGGATGGCTGCCCCTGCGGGTCCGCTGGATGCGCCGGGCCTCCTCGGCCGCGAAGCTGGCCGCCGGGCCGGCCGGCCGGGACCTGCTAGCCCTGCGCGCGCTGGCCACCCAGCCGCTGGGCCGGCTGACCCGGATCGCGCCGGACGTGGCCGAGGCGTGGCGGCGCGGCGACGACGACACCGTCGACGCCCTGGCCGCGCTGGAGCTGCGGCAGCTCGGCCTGCGCGGCAGGAGCCGCTGAGCGGCCCGCTAAGGTCGTCGGCGTGTTCTACTTCCTGGTCGTCATCGCCGTCCTGCTGCTCGGCTACGCCGCGGTCCTGGTCTCCTTCGTCCGGCGGGGCAGGAAGATCCCGCCCGCGGCGTACCTGGGCCTGGCGGTGCTCAACGGCCTGATCCTGGCGGCGGTGCTGGCCTGGGCGGTCGCCCGCTGACCGCCCGGCACGGCGACGCGCCGGGCGGCGCCGGTCACGGCTTCGGCGGGATACGGCGCCGGACGTCGCCGACGGTGGACGGACCGGGTGACCAGCGGGCCACCCAGGGCATCTCGTCGGACGGGGTGATGACGCCCTCCTCCAGGCCCGCGTACCGACCGGCGAGGATCCGCTTCGCGGCGGCGGTGCCGACCGAGTCGGTGTTGTCCCAGAGTGCGGCGAACAGCGTGTCCACCCGGACCCGGGCCTGCCGGCAGAACAGGTCGGCCAGCTCGACGTTCTCCGGCCGGCTGTCCCGCTCGGCGGACGCCCGGACACAGACCGCAGACATCGCGAACAGCTCCGCGCCGATGTCCACCACCCGGCCGAGGAACGCCTGCTTGCGCTCCATCTTTCCCTGCCAGCGGGACATCGCGTAGAACGTCGACCGGGCAAGCTTGCGCGACGAGCGCTCCACCTGACGCAGGTGCGCGGCCAGTGGCCCGAACTCGGCGTACGCCGACGGGCTCTGCCCCCGGCCGACGGCCAGGGTGGGCAGCCACTTCGCGTAGAAGGCCCCGGCTCGGGCGCCGGCTCGGGCCTTGCGACCCAGCCCCGCCTCCGGGTCGATGATGTCGCCGGCCACCGACAGGTGCGCATCGACGGCCTCCCGGGCGATCAGCAGGTGCATGATCTCGGTGGAGCCCTCGAAGATCCGGTTGATCCGCAGGTCGCGCAGCATCTGCTCGACCGCGGCCGGCCGTTCGCCGCGGGCGGCCAGCGAGTCGGCCGTCTCGTAGCCCCGGCCGCCCCGGATCTGGATCAGCTCGTCGGCGATCTTCCAGGCCATCTCGCTGGCGTACAGCTTGACGAGCGCGGCCTCGATCCGGATGTCGTTGCGGTCGTCGTCGGCGAGCAGGCAGCAGAGATCGAGCATGGTCTCCATGCCGTACGTGGTGGCGGCGATGAAGGCGAGCTTCTGGGCGACCGCCTCGTGCTCGCCGACCGGCCGGCCCCACTGGACCCGGTCGGCGGCCCACTCCCGGGCCACGTTCAGCGCCCACTTGCCAGCGCCCACGCACATCGCCGGCAGCGAGAGCCGGCCGGTGTTCAGCGTGGTCAGGGCGATCTTGAGCCCCTTGCCCTCGCCACCGATGACATTCTCGGCCGGCACGAACACGTCGTGGAACCGGGTGACGCTGTTTTCCAGGCCGCGCAGGCCGACGAACTCGTTGCGCCGCTCCACGGTGATGCCCGCGCTGTCGCCGTCCACCACGAACGCGGTGATCCCGCCGCGCCGCCCCTCGGTGGCCGGCACCCGGGCCATCACCACCAGCAGGGTGGCGACGATGCCGTTGGTGGCCCAGAGCTTCACGCCGTTGAGCCGGTAACCGGTGCCGTCCTCGGTCGGCTCGGCGGTGGTGGCCAGCCGGGCCGGGTCGGAGCCGACGTCCGGCTCGGTGAGCAGGAACGCGGACACCTCGCCGGCGGCGAGCCGGGGCAGGAAGCGCTGCTTCTGCTCGGCGGTGCCGAACATCTTCAGCGGCTGCGGCACGCCGATCGACTGGTGCGCCGAGAGCAGCGCGCCGATCGCCGGGCTGACCGAGCCGGCCAGCATCAGCGCGCGGCAGTAGTGCAGGTTGCTCAGCCCGAGACCGCCGTACCTGCGGTCGATCTTCATGCCGAACGCGCCGAGGTCAGCCAGCCCGTGGAACACCGCGTCCGGAATGGACGCGTCGCGCTCGATTGCCGCACCGTCCACCTCGGAGGTCAGGAAGGCGCGGAACCGGCTGAGGAAGTCGTCGGCGCGAGCCACGTCGGCCGGGTCGGACCGGGGCCACGGGTCGATCAGGTCGAGCCGGAACCGGCCGAGGAACAGCTCCTTGCCGAAGCTGGGCCGGTCCCAGGCGGACTCGCGAGCCGCCTCGGCGACCTGCCGGGCCTCCTTCTCGGAGACCTGTCCGGCCTCCGCCGGCAACGGCCCCGCAGCGCCGGCGGTGCTCGGAGCGGGGCCGGGATCGGGGCCGTCCGCTGCCGGTCGGCCGTTCTGCGTCGTGGTCACGGCTGCCCCCTCGAATCTCTCGGTGCGGCTGCGTCGACGTGCGCGACTACCGTCACGCTACCCCCGGGTGTTACTCAGGGGTAGCGGTCCGTGAAGATCGAGTTCAATCCACCAGGGGGCGGCGTCAGGTGGACTCGCTCCGCGGGTTGTCATCCTCGTCGTCGATGTCCTCCTCGCCCCAACTGCGCCGGGCGAACGGCAGGGCCAACCAGAACGTGAGGAACCAGAGCCCGGTCAGCGCGCTGAGCACGAACGCGATCGGCCGTTCCAGCACGAAGTCGGTGATCAGCAGCACCGCGCTGACCATCGAGACCAGCATGAAGGCCAGCCCGCCGCTGGCCATCCGGTGCGCGAACCGGACCAGCTCCGGCTTGCGCCCCTGCCGGAACAGCGCCCGGTGGAACGCCACCGGCGAGATGATCAGCGCGGTGGCGGCGGCCGCGGCGAGCAGGGCGACGATGTAGACGTCCCGCTGGAACTCGGTGGTCTCGGTGAACCCGTTGCTGAACGGCAGCGTGAGCAGGAAGGCGAAGAGGATCTGCACACCGGTCTGGGCGACCCGCAACTCCTGCAACAGGTCGGCGAAGTTGCGCTGCCAACGCTGCTTCTCGGTCTCCTTGGACACGCGCTACCTCCGCTGCGACGGTACTGCCGGCGGTCCTGGCCGCCGGCAGCAACGCCAATGCCCCACCCGGCCGAGCGCGAAACTGGTTCACGACACCGGTCGGTCACCTGCCCGACATTAAGCCCGTCCGAGCGGGCTCAGGAGCCGCGCCGGATGCGACCCGCGTACCGGGCCTCCAGCGCCGCGTTGTGCGCGTCGCCGTCCGGGATGTTCGCCGACAGGTAGACCGGGGGCCGCTCCCCCGCCGCCAGCAACCTGGCCACCACTTCCACGGTGACCTGCTGGGCCAGCAGCGCCGCCGTGATCGAGGAGACCGCGCCCACCGCGCCACCGCCGGGCAGCGGCAGTGTCGCGTCGCCGTACGGCGCGCCGTTGTCGAGCACCACGTCGGCGAGGTCCGCCAGCTTGCGCCCGGACGGGTGGCGGGAGGTCATCCGGCCGGAGTGCTGGGCGGAGGTGATCGCCACCAGCCCGTGACCGCGCTGCTTCACCAGCGTGGCGAACTCCACCATCGCTCCGTTGACCCCGGAGTTCGAGGCGAGCACGAAGACGTCGGTGGGCCGCACCGGGGCCAGCTCGTACAGCCGGTGCGCCACCGCCGGGTCCCGCTCCAGGAACGGGCCGAGCTGGTCGGCCGGTTCGCCGCCGAGCAGCACCAGGTCGCGCAGTGCGATCCGGTTGGTCGGCACCAGACCGCCCGCCCGGCCGGCGATCTCCATGGCGAGGGCCTCCGAGTGCCCGGTGCCGAAGGCGTGCACCACCCCGTCCGCGCGCACCGCGTCGGCGATCAGGTCAGCGGCCCGCCCCACCGCCGCTCGCTGACTCTCGGCCACCCGGCCGATCGTCTCGGTCACCACGGCCAGGTAGTCCTCGGCACTCACCGTCATGCGTCCTCCGTCGTCCGGTTGCGGGCCAGCCATTGCCCTGCGAAGTCGACCGCCGCCCGCTGGCGCATCAACCTCCCAGTCCCGGTGCCGACCCGTCCGGTACGGACCGCTCCGGTCGCCTCCAGGTCCCGGCCCAACGCGCCGAAGTCGGTCTCGTCGAGCCGTACGTCCTGCCACCACACCCATTCGCGGCCACCGTCGGCGGTGCACACGGCCGCGCCCAGCCGATCCCGGCGCGGGGCCGGACGGCGGTACTCGGCCAGGTGCAGCGAGGTGTTCACCGTGTGATCCACACCGAGCAGCAGCACGCTGGCGTCGAGATCGTAGAGCCGGGCCAGCGGGGAGCCCTCGCCAAGCATGTCGGCCCGGGTGTGCCCGGCCACCACCTGTTCGGCGGCCGGGCCGAGGGCTGCGAACGACACGTGGGGGTGCGAGCTGCGCAGCGCTCCGGGCCAGCAGCGGACCGTCTCGGCGAACACGCCCATGAACCGGCTCGGGGTGACCGCCGGATCGAATCCGGGCATCTCGGCGCGGATCAGTGGCCACCAGTCCACCGAAACCGGCGGGTTGCGCCACTGCGCGGGGTCGCTGTTGTCGGGGGTGTGGGTGGGCACCACGATCGTGCCGTCCGGGCCGAGCGCGTCGCGCAGGGCGAGCACGAGCGCGTGCGGCCCACCGCAGACGAAGCCCAGCGGGCGCAGCGCGGCGTGCACCAGCAGCGTCCCGCCGGGGCGTACTCCCAGCATGCGCAGCTGCGCGGCGATCGAGCGTCGGGTGCTCGGCTCGCCGGCGTCCGTCGTCACGGTGCTCCTCCGACCGACACGGCTCAGGCCGTTCCGTTGGCTCGGGCCAGGATCGCCTCGGAGAGCGGGCCCGGCGCGGCGTCCGGGATCCAGTGGCTCACCCCGGGCAGCTGCACGAAGCGGTAGTCCCCGGTGGCGTGGGCGGCGCACGCCTCGGCGGCGGTCCGGCCGATGGCGATGTCCTTGTCGCTCCACACGTACGTGGTGGGCACCGCGACCGGGCCGACGGCGGCCAGGTCGGCGCGGGACATCGCCCGGTACCAGTTCAGCGCGGCGGTCAGCGCCCCCGGCTCGCGCATCGGGTCGGCGTAGTGGTCCACCCGGGACGCGTCACCCACCCCGGTGAGCATCTTGCGCAGTGCGGTGGCGTTCCACGCCAGCAGCACCTTCTCCGCCTTGTCCGGCTTGCGGAACAGCGCGATGTACGACGAGCGGGCCTTCTGCTGGCCGTCGGTGGCGAGGGCGTGCGCCATGGCCGCCGGATGCGGCACGGACACCGCGGTCAACGTACGGACCCGCTCGGGGTGCCCGGCGGCCAGCGCCCAGGCCACGATCGCACCCCAGTCGTGGCCGACCAGGTGGACGGCGTCCAGTCCGAGCGTGTCGAGCACCGCCACCGCGTCGGCGACCAGCTCGGGGATCCGGTAGTCGGCGACCGCCGCCGGCCGGGCGCCCGGCGAGTAGCCCCGCTGGTCCAGCGCGTACGTGCGCAGCCCGGCGGCGTGCAGCGTCGCGGCGACCTCGTCCCACTCGCCGGAGTGCTGGGGGAAGCCGTGCAGCAGCAGGACGGGCGCGCCGTCCGGCGGACCGCCGGCGCGTACGTCGAACGTGAGACCCCGTGCGTCAATCCGCATGATCGTCAGCCTACCCAGCCGACGTCGCCTGAATCGGACGCTGGGACGGCGGACGCCCTGCTGGGCCGGTACCCCTGGTCGGTGCTAGCGTCACCGAGACAACTTCACATCCGACAGGGGAGCGCACAGCGCTGAGAGTGCGGGCACGCCCGCAGACCCTCGAACCTGATCTGGGTAATGCCAGCGCAGGGAGTTCGGTCGACCTCCAGCCGCGCCGTCGTCCGGTGCCACCGGGCGCGCGGCGTGCGTCTTCTCCTGGTTCGCAGTCAGGACTGGGAGCATCGACATGACATTCACCGACACCAACCGCTGGCGCACCATCGACATCGTGGTCGCCTCGGTGATCGCGGTCGCCTTCGGCGTCATCTTCTGGGCCTGGGGCCTGGTCTGGAGCGCCACCGAGGGCGCTTTCGCCTTCTTTCCGCCGGCACAGACCCTGATCTACGGCGTCTGGCTGATGCCGGCCGTGGTCGGCGGCCTGGTCATCCGCAAGCCCGGTGCCGCGCTCTACTGCGAGACGGTGGCCGCGGTCCTCTCCGCGCTGCTGGGCAGCCAGTGGGCCGGCACGGTGATCCCGCAGGGGATCGTGCAGGGTCTCGGCGCCGAGCTGGCCTTCGCCGCCTTCCGGTACCGGTCGTTCCGGCTGCCGACCGCGGTGCTGGCCGGCGCGCTGACCGGGCTCAGCGCCGCGCTCTTCGACTTCTTCGTCTGGAACGCCGACTACGAGCTGGCCGACTACCGCATCCCGTACGCGCTGCTCACCATCGTCAGCGCCACGGTGGTCGCCGGCGCCGGCGGCTGGGCCCTCACCCGCGCCCTGGCCGACACCGGCGTCCTCGACCGCTTCCCGGTCGCCCGCGACCGCGCCGCCATCTGACCCCGTCCGTGTCGATCATGAGGTTGGCGGTCGGGTGGATCTCCCGAAGCGCCGCCAACCTCATGATCGACGGGGCAGGGTGGAGCCGGCGGCGGGGCTGGGGGGTGCGGTGAGCGGGGTGCAGCTGCGGGGGTTCGGGTGGCGGCACGCTGGGCGGCTCGCCTGGGCCGTGCGTGGCGTGGACCTGCGGATCGAGGCTGGGGAGCGGGTGCTGTTGCTCGGGCCGTCGGGGGCCGGCAAGAGCACGCTGCTCAGCGCGCTGGCCGGGCTGCTGCCCGAGGACTCCGGCGAGCAGGAGGGCACCGTCGAGATCGACGGGCTCGACCCGCGCAAGGGTCGCGAACGGGTCGGCATCGTCTTCCAGGACCCGGAGAGCCAGCTGGTGATGGCCCGCAGCGGCGACGACGTCGCGTTCGGGCTGGAAAACCGGGGGGTGCCGGCGGGCGAGATCTGGCCCCGGGTGGACGAGGCGCTGCGCCGGGTCGGCTTCCCGTACGACCGGGACCGGCCCACCGCCGCGCTCTCCGGCGGCGAGCAGCAACGCCTCGCCCTCGCCGGCGCGCTGGCCCTGCGCCCCGGCCTGTTGCTGCTCGACGAACCGACCGCCAACCTCGACCCGGCCGGGGCCGACCTCGTCCGGCGGGCGGTGGCCGGCGCGTTGGACACCGACACCACGCTGATCCTGGTCGAGCACCGGGTCGCCGAGGCGCTCCCGCTGGTCGACCGGGTGGTCGTCCTGGAGCCCGGCGGCGGGGTCCGCGCGGACGGCCCGCCCGAGGCGGTCTTCGCCGCGCACGGCGCCACCCTCGCCGCCGAGGGCGTCTGGGTGCCGGGTCACCCCATCGCCACCCGGCCGGCGACCGCCACCCCCGGCGAGCTGCTGCTCACCGCCGACCGCCTCGGCCTGCCGCCCCGGCTGGCCCCCACCGACCTGGCGGTACGCGCCGGCGAGGCGCTCGCCGTACGCGGGCCCAACGGAGCCGGCAAGTCCACCCTGGCGCTGCTGCTCGGTGGGCTGCTCCGACCGGGCGCCGGCCGGGTCTCCGCGTCCGCCGAGCTGGCCGGGCCGGACCACCGCACTCCCCCGCACCGGTGGCGGGCGCCCGCGCTGGCCCGGCGGATCGGGTCGGTCTTCCAGGACCCGGAACACCAGTTCGTGACCAGCACCGTCTTCGACGAGCTGGCGCTCGGCCCGCGCCGGACCGGCCAGCCCGAGGCGACCGTCAAGGCGACCGTGGCGGGGTTGCTGGACCGGCTGCGGCTGGCCCGGCTCGCCGCCGCCAACCCGTACACCCTCTCCGGTGGGGAGGCCCGGCGGCTGAGCGTGGCGACCGCCCTGGCCACCGCGCCCCGTCTGCTGATCTGCGACGAACCCACCTTCGGCCAGGACCGGCGCACCTGGCGGGAGCTGGTCGACCTCTTCGCCGACCTCCGCGACGCCGGGCACGGCGTGGTCACCGTGACCCACGACCCGGACTTCGTCGCCGCGCTCGCCGACCGCACCGTCACCCTGGAGCGATCGTGACCGGCCGGAACAGCACCCGGTGATCAGCATCGAGCCGGTCGCCGCGCCCGGTGCGCCGCTGGCCCGCCGCAACCCGGTGGCGAAGGTTGCCGCCGCGCTGGTCTTCTCGTTCACCCTGCTGGCCACCCTGGACCCGGTGGCCCCGGCGATCGCCATCGCCGTCGAACTCGCCGTGCTGCCGCTGTTCGGCATCCGCTACCGGGTGCTGGCCCGCCGGGCCTGGCCGCTGCTGGTCAGCGCCGTCGGCATCCTGGTCACCCTGGTGCTCTTCGCCGCCGACCGGTCCGGCCGGGTCCTGCTGGACGCCGGACCGGTGCTGGTGACCACCGGAGTGCTGCTCACCGCGCTCGGCCTGATCCTGCGGGTGCTCGCGGTCGCCCTGCCCGGCGTGATCGTCTTCGCCACCACCGACCCCACCGACCTGGCCGACGCGCTGATCCAGAACGCGAAGGCGCCGGCCCGGTTCGCCATCGGGGCGCTGGCCGCGTTCCGGCTGGTGCCGCTGCTCGGTCAGGAGTGGCAGATGATCAGCATGGCCCGGCGGGCGCGAGGCGTCGACGCCGGACGTAACCCGGCGGCGAAGCTGCGGCTGTTCGCCTCGACCGCGTTCGCGCTGCTGGTCGGGGCGATCCGCCGGGGCACGCGGCTGGCCGTGGCGATGGACGCCCGCGGCTTCGACGCCGGCACCCCACGCACCGTGGCCCGCCGCCAGCCCTTCACCCGCGCCGACGCCGTGCTCATCGCCGCGGCCGCCGCACTGGCCGCCACCGCCCTCACCACCAGCGTCCTGCTGGGCACCTTCCGCCCCCTGCTCGGCTAACCCCCCCGGGTCCCCACCCCCCGCGATCCCCGCGACCCCGGTCCCCCCGGCGATCTTGCAGTTGCTGTCGCCGATCTGTCCGCTATCTGCGTGATGTGGAGGCAGCAACTGCAAGATCGCCGGGGGTGGGGGTGGGGGGTGAGGGTTTAGCTGCGGCGGAAGGCGTAGCGGCGGCTCTGGCCGGCTGGTTGACCACGCCCGCCGGCCGAGCGCGTCCCGCCACCCTGCGGCGGTCCGGCCGTCGGTGCCTTCGGTCGCCCGGCCACCTTCGGCAGGTCTGCCACCGCCGGCGCGTCGACCGCTGCCGGCACGTCGACCGGCGGCACCAGCTCACCCGGTACCACCGCCGGCAGAGCCGGCTGATTCAGCACCGCCGGCAGAGCCGGCTCGACCAGCGCTGCCGGCTCACCCAATGCCGCCGGAAGCGCCGGCTCGACCAGGAGAGCCGGTTCGACCGCGAGGTCCACGTCGGGGCGGGTTGGTAGGAGCGCGTCATGGCCGGCCGTCGGGTCTGCGCCGGCGGACGTGGGTGCCTTGGTACGGGACTTCTTCCGATTGCGCCTGGCGGGCATCCGGGCCTCCTTCGGTGCCGACCGTCACGGCCGTTCCCGCGTTCCGGCGGTCGGTCGGCTCGGCTGGTGACCGTCGTACCGCGACGGTCGAGAGGAATGGGACTGCTCACCGGGGTCGGGCAGGACCAGCACCGCATGCGGCGGGTGGGGATGCGGGACGCCCGGGAGCGCACGGACCGCGGCGCGGGGCGGCGGGCCGGCTCGGAAGTGGGGCGTCAGTTACGCATGCCCGCACGCTATCCGGTGGGCGGGCACCGGCGCATCCGGTTTTCCTGGCAGCATCAGCGGCATGCTGATCGCGTTCTCGATTACCCCGCTCGGTGTCGGTGAGTCCGTCGGTGACCTGGTCGCCGACGCGGTACGGGTGGTCCGCGAGTCCGGCCTGCCCAACCGGACGGATGCCATGTTCACCACCGTCGAGGGCGAGTGGGACGAGGTGATGGCGGTGGTGAAGCGGGCGGTCGACGTGGTGGCCGCGGGGGCGCCCCGGGTGAGTGTGGTGCTCAAGGCCGACGTCCGGCCGGGGGTGACCGACGCGCTCACCGCGAAGGTGACGCGCGTGGAGGACCGGCTGGCCCAGGGCTGAGCGCCACCACTCGGTGACCGGCTGTCGACGAGGCGGCCCGCTCCGCCGCGCACCGCGATACGGTCGCAGCACGGCAGTACGACGGTGAGAGGTGGCGGCACGGATGGCTGAGCAGGCGACGGCGCAGATCGGCGTGACCGGGCTGGCGGTGATGGGCCGCAACCTGGCCCGCAACCTGGCCCGCAACGGCTTCACCGTGGCGGTGCACAACCGTTCGCCGGAGCGCACCCGCAGCCTGATCGCCGAGCACGGCGACGAGGGCACGTTCGTGCCCGGCGAGTCGATGGCCGACTTCGTGGCGTCGCTGGAACGGCCCCGCGCGGTCATCGTGATGGTCAAGGCGGGTGCGCCCACCGACGCGGTGATCGACGAGCTGGTGCCGCTGCTGGAGGAGGGCGACATCGTCGTCGACTGCGGCAACGCCCACTTCGCCGACACCCGCCGCCGGGAGGAGGCGTTGCGGGGGGCCGGGCTGCACTTCGTCGGCACCGGCGTCTCCGGCGGCGAGGAGGGCGCGCTGCTCGGGCCGAGCATCATGCCGGGCGGTTCGACCGAGTCGTACGCCAAGCTCGGGCCGATGTTCGAGAAGATTTCCGCCCACGTGGACGGGGTGCCGTGCTGCCGGCACATCGGGCCGGACGGTGCCGGGCACTTCGTCAAGATGGTGCACAACGGCATCGAGTACGCCGACATGCAGCTCATCGCCGAGGCGTACGACCTGCTCCGCGCGGGCCTGGGCGCGAATCCGGCCGAGATCGCGGAGATCTTCCGGGGGTGGAACGGCGGCGAGTTGGAGTCCTTCCTCATCGAGATCACCGCCGACGTGCTGGCCCACCACGACGCGGCCACCGGCCGGCCCTTCGTCGACGTGGTGCTGGACCGGGCCGAGCAGAAGGGCACCGGGCGGTGGACGGTGCAGAGCGCGCTGGATCTGGGCGTACCGATCACCGGGATCGCCGAGGCGACGTTCGCCCGCTCACTCTCCGGGCACGTCGACCAGCGGGAGGCGGCCCGCCGGGCCTTCCCGGACGCCGGTGAGAAGTGGCAGGTGACCGATCGGGAGGCGTTCGTCGAGGACGTCCGCCGGGCGCTGCTCGCCTCGAAGATCGTCGCGTACGCGCAGGGCTTCGACCACATCCGCGCCGGCAGCCGGGAGTACGACTGGGACATCGATCTCGGCGGCACGGCGACCATCTGGCGGGGTGGCTGCATCATCCGGGCCCGCTTCCTGGACCGGATCCGCGAGGCGTACGACGAGCAGCCCGAGCTGTCCACGCTGCTGGTGGCGCCGTACTTCGCCGAGGCGGTCGGCGCGGGCGTGCCGAGCTGGCGGCGGGTGGTGGCCGACGCGGCCCGGGCGGGGGTGCCGACGCCGGCGTTCTCGTCGTCGCTGGCGTACTTCGACGCGTTGCGCGCCGAGCGCCTGCCGGCCGCGCTGATCCAGGGCCTGCGGGACAACTTCGGCGCGCACACCTACCAGCGTGTCGATCGCGAGGGCTCGTTCCACACCACCTGGGCGGGAGACCGCGCCGAGTCCCCGGCCTGACGGCACGTCGCCTGGCCCTCTGCCCGTCACCGGGTGCGGGGGTCAGGCGATGGTGGCGTGCATCTCCCAGACGAGGATCTCGGCCGGCTCGTCGGCGGTGACCCGACGGCCGCCGGTCCGGGTGAGCCGGGCCGCGTCACCGGTGCCGAGCGGGCCGCTGCCCTCCAGGTTCACCGTGCCGTTGGGCACGTACAGGTGCACGAAGGGCGCGTCCGGGATGGTGACCTCGTCGCCGGGGGCGAGTCGGGCGGCGTGCAGGGTCGCGTACCGGTTGCGGATCCGGATCGCGGAGGCGCCGTCGTAGCGTTCCATGCCGGAGGCGATCGGCACGAGGCCGCCGCGCAGCAGTTCGTCCTCGATCTCCAGCTGCTCGTAGCCGGGGTCGACGCCCTGCTCGTCGGGGAGCACCCACATCTGCACGAAGTGCACCGGGTCGCTGTGCGGCTCCTGGTTGTTGAGCCGCCAGGCGTCGTTCTTCTCGGAGTGCAGGATGCCGGTGCCGGCGCTCATCCGTTGAGCCAGCCCCGGGTAGATCACTCCCGAGTGCCCGGTGGAGTCCTGGTGCACGAGGGAACCGCGCAGCACCCAGGTGACGATCTCCATGTCCTGGTGCGGGTGGGTCTCGAAGCCGGCGCCCGGGCGGACCACGTCGTCATTGTTGACCAGCAGAAGGCCGTGGTGGGTGTTGGCCGGGTCGTAGTGCCGGGAGAACGAGAAGGAGTGCTTGGAGTCCAGCCAGGAGATCCGGGTGGCGAAGCGGTCCTCGGCCCGGCGCACGTCGACCGACGGGGCGGGGGCGGTCGCGGTCACCAGGCACGCTGCCCGGTGTCGGCGGGCGACGGTGCCCAGGTCAGCGCCGGGTCTCCGGTGGCCAGCTCGGCGATCTCGCCGGAGCGCAGCTGCGGGGTGTGGCCGAACTCGGCGCAGTGCTGCTCGGCGATCTCCGCGCAGATCTCGGCCACCTGCTCGCACATCGGGTCACCCAGATCGGCCGCGTTCAACGCCATGATCATCTTGTACCGGAGATCCCGCATGTCCACCTCCGACCGACACGGTTCCGCCCCTCTCGGACCCTACCCGCCCCCATCCCCCACAACCTGGGAAATCACCACACCCCGCAGCCACTGACGCGCACCCCCCGCCGGTGGGCATGCAGAGGCGCCGCCCCCGGGAAGACGGGGACGGCGCCTGGGGTCGCGAGTTACCAGAATCGGCGGCGCTTGGCCTTCTGGGGGCGGATCATGTCGGCGCCCCGGGTCAGCAGCCGGGTCACCCCGGAGGGACCACGCCGGGCCTCCAGGGTGTGGCTGAGCCGGCGGGCGCCGGCCGCGGCCAGTGGCACCGCGACCGCCATCACCGCCCACTGTGCGATGCGCTTCTGGATCATGTGGGTTCACCTCCGTCAGTGGCTCCTGACAGGGGTGATACCCAGCGTGACGTGCCGGTAAGCCTCGGCTCAGCCCACCGGGGCGACCGGGTTGGGCAGCGCCCCGCCGAACCGCCGGTCGCGCTGGGCGTACAGCTCGCACGCGTACCAGAGGTGACGGCGGTCGAAATCCGGCCAGAGCGTGTCCAGGAAGACCAGCTCGGCGTACGCGGTCTGCCAGAGCAGGAAGTTGGAGATGCGCTCCTCGCCGGAGGGGCGGAGGAACAGGTCCACCTCCGGGATCTCCGGGTGGTAAAGGTACTTCGCCACGGTCTTCTCGGTGACCTTCGCCGGATCCAGCCGGCCGGCCGCCACGTCGCGGGCGATCGCGGCGGCGGCGTCGCCGATCTCCGCCTGCCCGCCGTAGTTGACGCAGAACTGCAGGGTCAGTGTCGAGTTGCCGCGGGACATCTCCTCGGCGGTCTGCAACTCGGAGATGACGCTCTTCCACAACCGCCCGGGCCGGCCCGACCAGACCACCCGGACGCCGAGATCGACCAGCTGGTCGCGGCGACGGCGAATGACGTCCCGGTTGAACCCCATCAGGAACCGGACCTCGTCGGGTGAGCGGCGCCAGTTCTCGGTGGAGAAGGCGTACGCCGACAGGTAGGGGATGCCCATCTCGATGGCGCCCTCGATGGTGTCGAAGAGGCTGTGCTCCCCCGCCTCGTGACCCTTGGTGCGGGGCAGCCCGCGCTCCTTGGCCCACCGACCGTTGCCGTCCATCACCACGGCGACGTGCTTCGGAACCGCCTCGGTGGGCAGCGCCGGCGGCCGGGCGCCCGACGGGTGCGGTGTCGGCGGCATCGGCTCGCGCCGGCCGGCCCTCATCGATCGGATCACTCGGCTCTCTCCCTGCTCGCACCGTCCGCCCCGGCCTCCACGTCGCCGTGCGGCCGGAGCGTCGGGGCCCCGGCGCCGCCCGGCGGCGGGACCGCGCCGGCCACCGAGGGACCCCGGTCGACCAGCGGCAGCGAGCGTAGCGCGCGTTCCAGGTGCCACTGCAGGTGAGCCGCCACCAGGCCACTGCACTCCCGGCGTACGCCGGTCTCGGTGGCGTCGGCGATCACCCAGTCGCCGGTGGTCAGCGCGGACATCAGGTCGATGGTGGCCGGGGCGGGATGGGCCGCGCCGGGCGGCCGGCAGTCCGGGCAGACCGCGCCGCCGGCCGGCACGGAGAACGCCCGGTGCCGCCCCGGCGTGCCGCAGACCGCGCACGCGATCAGCGCCGGCGCCCAGCCCGCGAGGGCCATCCCGCGCAGCAGGTACGCGTCGAGCACCAGGGTGGTGGCGTGCTCGCCCCGGGACAGCGCCTTCAGCGCGCCCACGGTGAGCTGGAACAGCCGCAGCGACGGCTCCCGCTCCACCGGGGTCAGCCGCTCGGCGGTCTCGGCGATCGCGCTGGCCGCCGTGTAGCGGGGATAGTCACCGAGGAACCGCTTGCCGTACAGGTCGATGCCCTCGACCTGGCTGACGGTGTGCAGCGAGCTGCCCAGGTTGCCCTTCGGGTCGCCGGCGAGCTGAAGATCGACGTGGCCGAACGGCTCCAGCCGGGCGCCGAACTTGCTGGTGGTGCGGCGGATCCCCCGGGCCACCGCGCGCAGCCGGCCGTGCCGGCGCGTCAGCAGGGTGATGATCCGGTCGGACTCGCCGAGCTTCTGCACGCGCAGCACCACCGCGTCGTCGCGGTAGAGCTGTCGGCGGTACCCGGCCATCGGACCATTCTCCCTCGGGGTGTGAAATCAGGGTCGGTTCGGGGTGGATGCGCGGACGAACCCCGATGCGCCGGGCCGGTGACCGGCCGTAGCGTGCTCGCCATGGCACTGCACGAAATCCGCACCGGCTCCCGTCGCCACGCTAGCGCCCCCATCGCGCTCGGCATGGCCACTGCCCTCATCCTGCTCGCCGGGTGCGACAACCTGTCCTTCCGCCGGCTCGACTACGACGACACCGAGACGGTGAAGATCACCACGATCCGGGTCCAGGGGGGCTCCGGCGATGTGGTGGTCCGGGGCACCGGCCCGGCCGGGCAGGCGCGGATCAAGCGGGTGGTGCGCTACCAGGGCGGCGAACCGGACAACGCCAGGTACGAGATCGAGGGCAGCGAACTGGTGCTGGACACCGACTGTGGCTCGCGATGCAGCATCTCCTACGAGGTGACCGTGCCGGAGGGTGTGGGCGTGCAGGGCGAGGTCGGCTCCGGCAACATCGAGCTGAGCCGGGTCGGCACGGTGGAGGTGCGACTGGGCTCGGGTGACGTGCGCGTCGCCGACGCCTCCGGCGCGCTCGGGGTGGAGACCCGTTCGGGCAACATCGAGGTGAGTGAGACCAGCGCGGCGGTACGGCTGCGTGCCTCGTCCGGGGACATCACGGCGCGCCGGCTGGGCGGCACGGTCGACGCCGAGGCCAGCTCCGGCAATGTCACCGTCGAGCTGGAGACGCCCGCCTCGGCCCGGGCGCACGCCTCCAGCGGGGACGTCACCCTGCTGGTGCCGGCGGGCAGCTACCGGGTCCGAGCCAACGCCGGATCCGGTGACGAGCGGATCACCGTCGCCGACAACCCGGCCGCGTCCCTGGTGCTCGACGGTTCGGCCGGCAGCGGCAACGTCACGATCAGCCAGCGGTGACCTCGACGGTGGCCGCCTCCCCGGCCACCCGCTGCGCCGGCACCACCGCTCGTCCGGCGGTCTTCCCCGCCGGACGAGCTCCGGACCGGCCTGCCGTGTCGGCGCCGGACCGGGCCGGCGGTGCGGCGGGGCGCGGTCGACCACCGGGCACCAGCTCCGCGGGTCGGCGGGCGGCGACGTCCTCGACCCAGCCGACGGCAAGGGTGACCAGCCCCACCAGCGCGAAGACCAGCAAGACCCGCACGGCCAGTCCCAGCGGATCCTGGTGGGACCAGCCGACCACGTCCACCAGCGGGGTGAGCGCCACCACGAACGGCATGTGCCAGAGGTAGACGGTCAGCGCCCGCCGATTGACCACGGTCACCACCCGGTCGGCCAGCCGGCTACGCCCCAACCAGGCGATCCCCGCCGGTGCCCGACCCAGCACGATCAGGATGAACGCGGCGGACCAGAGGGCGTTGCCGAGGTGGTTGTCGTTGAGGTCGTACCCGCGTGGGCCCGGATGCGAGATGATCCAGGCCCCGCCGGCCAGCGCGAGCGTCAGCGCCACCGGGTAGAGCACCCGGCCGGCGAGGCGGCGCAGCATCCCGGCGTGGTGGGCGAAGCCGAGCAGCCACGCGCCGAAGTAGAGCCCGAACTCGCGCAGTACCGGCGGCGCCGGGTAGATCCCCGCCTCGATCGCCACCAGCAGGAGGTACGGGGCGAGCAGAGTGGGCAGCGGGGCGCGCCGGAACAGCCAGAACGCGACCGGTGAGGCGAGCACGAACCACAGGTAGTCGCGCAGGTACCAGATGACGCTCAGCGCCAGGGCGCCCCAGTGGTTGGCCGGTGGATCGGCGATCGGAAACAGCCACAGCAGCAGCCGGGAGGACGCCGGCAGCCCGGTGAGCAGCATGGCCGGCACGAAGATCACCGCCAACACCCACAGCGACGGCAGCAACCGGCGCAGCCGGCGGCCGACCGCCGCCGGTCCAGAGCGGGCCAGCGAGGCGGCCATCAGGGAGCCGGCCAGCGCGAACATCACCGACATGGCCGGGAAGACGAGGGTGAGGGTCGCCCACCCGGTGACGTGGTAGACGACCACCCGGACGATGGCGAGGAAACGGAGCAGATCGAGGTACCTGTTGCGCATCAGCCTGCATCTGGGTCGGGGGCGCCGGGCGTACCTCCCCTACCCTGCGCGCCGCCGGCGCCAAACGGCGGCGGCCCCGACCAAACGTGAACCGTGCCATCCGCGCGACCGAAGACGATCATGCCCTGGCACCCCTGACCGGCCCGACCGGAAGCCCGGCCGGACCGGTGAGTCGGTCAGAAGCCCAGCTTGCGCAGCTGCTTCGGGTCGCGCTGCCACTCCTTCGCCACCCGCACGTGCAGGTCCAGGTAGACCCGGGTGCCGAGCAGCTCCTCGATCTGCTTGCGGGCGTTGGTGCCGACCTCCTTGAGTCGGCTCGCTCGGTGACCGAGCACGATCGCCTTCTGGCTGGGCCGCTCCACGTACAGGTCGGCGTAGATCTTCATGACCTGACCCTCGGGGACCATCTCCTCCACCACCACGGCGATGGAGTGCGGCAGCTCGTCGCGGACCCCTTCCAGGGCGGCCTCCCGGATCAACTCCGCGACCATCACCTGCTCCGGGTCGTCGGTCAGCATGTCGTCCGGGTAGAGCTGCGGCGACGGCGGCAGGTAGCCGGTCATCACGTCAACCAGGGTGTCCACCTGGTGCCCGGAGACGGCGCTCACCGGCACCACCGCGGCGAACTCGCCCATCTCGCTGACCGCGAGCAGCTGCTCGGCCAGCCGACGCTTGTCCACCAGGTCGGTCTTGGTGACCACCGCCAGCACGGTCGCCTTCAACCCGGCCAGCTCGCCGGTGATGAATCGGTCGCCCCGTCCGACCGGCTCGTTGGCTGGAATGCACAGGCCGATCACGTCGACCTCGGTCCAGGTCGATCGGACCAGGTCGTTGAGGCGCTCGCCGAGCAGCGTACGGGGGCGGTGCAGGCCCGGCGTGTCGACCAGGACCAGCTGCGACTCCGGTCGGTGCAGCACGGCCCGGATGACGTGCCGGGTGGTCTGCGGCTTGTTCGAGGTGATCGCGATCTTGGTGCCGATGATGGCGTTGGTCAGCGTGGACTTGCCGGCGTTGGGCCGGCCGACGAAGCAGCCGAACCCGGCCCGGTACGGGCGACCGTCCGGATCCTGCACCGGCGTCACTGGGTCACCGTGCCGAGCACCGTGCCGTCCGGCGCCGCCACGTGGATCGGCGCGTCCACCGCGAGGTCGCGCACCGCGGCGTGCCCGGCGCCGTCCAGCGTCGACGCCTCGGTCACCACCACCGCCGCCTCCAGCCGGCTCGCCCCGGCCGCCACGGCCGAGGCCACCGCCAGTTGCAACGCCGTGAGGGTTAGCGAGGGCAGCGCTACGCTGGCCGTCGCGTACGTCCGGCCATCCTGGTCCCGGACCGCGGCGCCCTCAACGGCACCGACCCGCCCACGGGCTCCCCGGGCCAGGACGACCAGCTTGGCGTCCTCGGCGCTCAGCGGGGCCGGCGCGGTGGGGGTGGGCCGGGCGGCGGGCGCGGCGGGTGTGTCAGGCATCGGCGGGTTGCCTCTCCTCGTCTCGATAGTGGTCCTGGTCGTCCCCGGGACCGGCCTGCTCGCCACGCCCCGCGGTGTCCTGCTCGTCGCCGGGCTCCGCCCGGCTGACCAGGACGGTGTCGATGCGGTTGCGCCGGCCGGTGGTGCCCTCGGCGACCAGCCGGAGGCCGGCCACCTCGACCTGCGCTCCGGGGATCGGCACCCGCCCCAGCGACTGGGCGAGCAGGCCACCGACCGTCTCCACCTCATCGGTGGGCAGATCGGTGTCGAACAGCTCGCCCAGATTCTCCACCGGCAGGCGGGCGGTCACCCGCACCGAGGAGTCCGCCAGGCGTTCGACCGGCGGGCGTTCGACATCGTACTCGTCGGTGATCTCACCGACGATCTCCTCCAGGATGTCCTCGATCGTGACCAGGCCGCCGGTGCCGCCGTACTCGTCGACCACGATGACCAGGTGGTTACGGGCCGCCTGCATCTCCGACAGCAGGTCATCGACCGGCTTGGACTCCGGTACGAAGGTGGCCGGACGCATCAGCTCGGCCACCGGCAACTGCTCGGCGTCCGGGTCACCGCCCCGCGACCGCCGGATCAGGTCCTTGAGGTAGAGCACACCCAGCACATCGTCGACGCTCTCGCCGATCACCGGGATGCGGGAGAAGCCGGACCGCAGGAAGAGCGCCAGCGCCTGTGCGAGGGTCTTGCCCTCCTCGATCCACACCATCTCGGTACGCGGCACCATCACCTCACGGGCGATGGTGTCGCCGAGCGCGAAGACCGAGTGGATCATCTGTCGCTCGCCGTGCTCGACCACCCCGCGCTGCTCGGCCAGGTCGACCAGCTCACGCAGCTCCACCTGGGTGGCGAACGGTCCCTCCCGGAAGCCGCGCCCCGGGGTGACCGCGTTGCCGATGAGGATGAGCAGCGACGCGAGCGGGTTAAGCGCCCGGCCCAGCCAGCGGACCAGCGGCGCCACCGCCCGCCCCACGGCGTACGCGTGCTGCCGGCCGATGGTGCGCGGGGCGACCCCGACCACCACGAAGCTGACCACGGTCATCGCGCCGGCGGTGACCAGCGCGGCCCGCCAGCCGGCGCCGAAAGTGTCCACCGCGACCAGCGCCACCAGCGTGGTGGCGGTCAGCTCGGCGAGCAGCCGCAACAGCAGCAGCAGGTTGAGGTGCCGGACCACGTCGGCGACGACGGTCTGGAGGGTACGGGCGCCGCGCACGCCGTCCCGGGCCAGTTCGGCGGCCCGGGCCGGCGAGACCGCGGCGAGCGCCGCCTCGGTCATCGCGATCAGGCCGGCCAGCACCACGAGGCCGGCCGCGAAGACGATCAGTTGCAGGTCGGGCAGGCCGGCCGTGGGGCCGGCCGCCAGTAGCGGAGTGGGCATCACTGGGTGCGGGTCGACCGCCAGCTCGCCAGCAGTCGGGCCTGGAGCGCGAACATCTCCCGCTCCTCCTCCGGCTCGGCGTGGTCGTAGCCGAGCAGGTGCAGCACCCCGTGCACGGTGAGCAGGTGCAGCTCGTCGGCCGGAGCGTGCCCGGCGGTCGCCGCCTGCTTGGCCGCCACCTCCGGGCAGAGCACGATGTCGCCGAGCAGGGCCGGCTCGCCGCCGGACGGGGCGGTCTCGCCCGGGCCGTGGTCGACGCTGCCCTCGTCCATGGGGAACGCGAGCACGTCGGTCGGGCCTTCGCCACCCATCCAGCGGTGGTTCAGCTCGGTCATGTAGTCGATGTCGACCAGCAGCACGGACAGCTCGGCGAGGGGGTTGACCCCCATCTCGTCGAGGGCGTGCCGGGCGACGGCGAGCACGGCGTCGGTGTCGACCTCGACACCGGACTCGTTGGCGATCTCGATGGACAACTGCTTTCCTCTGCTTTAGCGGCGGCGGCCGGCCCGGCCGCCCTGGGCGGGTCGCCCGGGCACCGCGTGGACGCCCTGCGCCTGCTGGGTCTCCCGCTCGGCGTCCCAGCGGGCGTACGCGTCGACGATCTGCCCGACCAGCTGGTGGCGGACCACGTCGGAGCTGGACAACTGGGCGAAGTGCACGTCCTCGACGTTTTCCAGGATCTCCCGGACCACCCGCAGACCGCTGGTCGTGCCGCCGGGAAGGTCCACCTGGGTGACGTCACCGGTGACGACGATCTTGGAATTGAAGCCGAGCCGGGTGAGGAACATCTTCATCTGCTCGGGCGTCGTGTTCTGCGCCTCGTCCAGGATGATGAACGCGTCGTTGAGCGTCCGGCCACGCATGTACGCCAGCGGGGCGACCTCGATCGTGCCCGCGGCCATCAGCTTCGGGATCGACTCCGGGTCGAGCATGTCGTGCAGCGCGTCGTAGAGCGGGCGCAGGTACGGGTCGATCTTCTCGTTCAGCGTGCCGGGCAGGAAGCCCAGTCGCTCACCCGCCTCGACCGCCGGCCGGGTCAGGATGATCCGGTTGACCTGCTTGGCCTGCAACGCCTGGACGGCCTTCGCCATGGCCAGGTAGGTCTTGCCGGTGCCGGCCGGGCCGATGCCGAAGACGATGGTGTGCGAGTCGATCGCGTCGACGTACCGCTTCTGCCCGAGGGTCTTGGGGCGGATGGTGCGCCCGCGTCGGGAAAGGATGTTGAGGGTCAGGACGTCGGCGGGCCGCTCGGCGCTGCCCTGCTCGAGCATGCCGACGGTGCGCCGAACCGCGTCAGTGGTCAGGGTCTCGCCTTTCTCGATGAGTTCGAGCAGCTCAGTGAAGACCCGCTCGGCGAGGGCGTTGTCCGCGGGCGCACCGGTGATGGTGATCTCGTTGCCGCGAACGTGCACGTCACTGGTGACCGAGCGTTCGACGAGTCGCAGGATCTCGTCACCTGCGCCGAGCAGATTGACCATGATCTTCGAGTCGGGCACGGTGATCCTGGTCTGCACCCGGGGCGGGCCGGGAGGTGGGGTGCCAGTCATAGGTCGGGCCGAAGGGCCCTGCGCACCTGCTCTCGATCTCGGCGCCGGCCCTGCTGGCACGGCGTGCGGACGTTACCCCCATCGTATCCGTTCAACGCGGCCCGCATCGCGTCCATTTCCGCTGGCCGCGATCAACTCCCGGCCCGGAAGTCGTACCGCTCGAAGGTCTCCTGGTGGCGGGTGAAGCGGTACGTCGCCCAGTGCATCCGGACCACGGCGCCCGATTCGTCCCGAGTCAGCCGCAGCAGCTCGCCGGCCTCCCGACCGGAGACCGTGCGGAACACGTCCGGCCGGTCCGGCAGCGGGGCGAAGATCGCCGGTGGACGTCCCGCCGGGTCGCCCGCCCCACGTGCCCGCAGCGTGCCGTCGTGCCAGGAGAAGACGTACTCGAAACCCTCGCCCCACCAGCGGCCGAGCAGACCCCGCAGGGCTGCCGGAGCGGGTGCGCCGGGCCGCCACGGCTCGATCTCGGCCGGGTCGTGCTCGACCGCCGCGGCGAGCAGCCGGTGCGGCAGGTCGAACAGCTCCGCCGCCGTACCGGACGAGCCGAGCACCGCGGCGCCCATCGCGCCCGCCGTGCCGTCGCCGCCCCGCCGGCCGTACACCGCGGCCAGGAAACCGGGCATCGCCCCGTCGTGCCCCACGTGCACCACCCGCTCGCCCTGCGGCACCAGGATCAGCCCGAGCCCGAAGCCGGCGCCCCAGAGCGTTTCGTCGGTGGTGGTCACCGGCCAGCGCATCTCGTCCAGCGTGGCGGGGGCGAGCACCGCGCCCGCCGGGTCCAGCGCCGCCGGGTCGGCGAGGAACGCCGCCCAGCGGGCCATGTCGGTCGCGGTGCTCCAGAGCTGGGCGGCCGGGCCGACCGCGCCGAAGTCGGTCGGCGGCTCCGGGTGCGCCTCGTCGGAGTACGCGTCGACGAGGAACCCGGTGGCCGCCGCCGGCCCGGGAGTCACGGCGGTGTCGGTCAGCCCCAGCGGCGTCAGCACCCGCTCGGCGAGCACCTCCGCCCAACTGCCGCCGCGCAGCCGCGCGACCAGCTGGCCGAGCACGGCCAGGCCGAGGTTCGAGTAGTGGAAGCGGCGGGCCGGCGGCAGTACGCGCTCAGCCCGGTGCAGCTCGGCCACCAACTGCTCGGCGTCCGGCGCGCGCAGGCTGTCCCAGACGTCGCCGAACGGCTCGCGTTGCAGGCCACCGGTGTGCGACAGCAGCCGGCGGACGGTCAGCTCACCGTGCGCCGGCAGGTCCAGGTGCCTGCCCACCGGGTCGTCCAGGTCCAGCAGACCGTCGTCGCGGCACTGGAGGGTGAGCACCGCGGTGAAGGTCTTGGTGACCGAGCCGATCCGGAACTGGGTGCGCGACCCCAGCGGGCTGTCGGTGCCGGTACCGCCCACGGCGCAGCTCCAGAGCGGACGGTCGGCCCGGTGCAGCGCCGCCGACACCGCCGGCACCCGGGCATCGGCCTGCACCCGGCGGACCAGCCGGCCCAACCGCTCGTCCACGGTCCCGGTGGACACCGCCTCAGTGCTCACGCCAGGTCCCTGGCGAGCATCGGGCCGAGCGGCGCGCCACCGAGCAGGTGCGCGTGCGCGTGGAACACCTCCTGCCCGCCGTACGCGCCGGTGTTGAACATCAGCCGGAAACCGTCGCCGAGCAGGCCCTCGTCCTCGGCCACCGCGGCGGCCGTGGCCAGCACCTCCCCGGCCAGCGCCGGGTCACCCTGGGCGAGGGTGGCGACATCGGCGTAGTGCTCCTTCGGAATCACCACGACGTGCACCGGCGCCTTCGGGCCGATGTCGCGGAAGGCGAGCGTGGTGGCGGTCTCCCGGACCACGGTGGCCGGGATCTCCCCGGCGACGATGCGGCAGAACAGGCAATCGGATCCCATCGGGGCAGTGTAAGGAAGGGACCCTTGTTGACGCCTCCGGTAGAGGAAGGGTCCCTTCTCAACATCCGCGGCAGCTACGGCAGGATGGCCGCCATGACGGATCGGGCGGTACTGGTGACCGGGGCCTCGCGCGGGATCGGCCGGGCGGTGGCGAGGGCGTTCGCGGCCGGCGGCGACCGGGTGGCCATCCACCATCGCGACTCCGCGGACGCGGCCGAGGCGCTACGCGCCGAACTGCCCGGCGCGGGGCACGTCGTGGTCCGCGCCGACCTCACCGACCCGGACGCCGTCCGGGCCATGGTCGACCGGGCCGCCGACCTGCTCGGCGGCCTGGACGTGCTGGTCAACAACGCCGGGGTGTACGGCGAGCGGGACGACCCGCACCCGATCTTCGGCGCCTCCTACGAGCAGTGGCAGAAGCGCTGGCGGCAGGTGCTGGAGACCAACCTGACCGGCGCCGGCAACGTCACCTGGTGTGCCGCGCAGCACATGCGGGAGCGCGGCGGGCGGATCGTCAACGTCTCGTCCCGGGGCGCGTTCCGCGGCGAGCCGGCGCAGCCGGCGTACGGCGCCAGCAAGGCGGGACTGAACGCGCTGGGCCAGTCCCTCGCCGTGGCGCTCGCGCCGTACGGCATCGCGGTCGCCACCGTCGCGCCGGGCTTCGTCTCGACCGACATGACCACCGAGCACCTGCGCGGTGAGCAGGGCGCGGCGATCCGGGCGCAGAGCCCGTTCGACCGGGTGGGCCGGCCGGAGGAGATCGCCGCCGCGGTGCACTGGTTGGCCTCGCCACAGGCCGAGTGGGCCTCCGGCACCATCGTCGACCTCAACGGCGCCTCCTACCTCCGCAGCTAACCGCCCCACCCACCGCGACGCCGCCCGCCGCGCGCCGCGCCCCGCCCCTCTTCCCCGTCGATCTAGGGCGTTTCGTCGCTAGTGGATCTCCAACAACGGCGATATGCCCTAGATCAACGGGGACAGGAGGCGGGGAGGCGCGGCCGGGAGGCGGGGACCGGGGGCGGGGGGCGGGGGGTGCGGGCGCTTGGGCGGGGAGTTACCAGCGGTTGAGGCGGGTGGCGAGCACGCTGAGCGCCGCCACCCCGGCGGTGGAGGTGCGCAGCACTGCGGGCCCGAGCCGGACCGGCCGGCCGCCGGCCTCGCGGAAGGCGGTCAGCTCGGCCGGGGCGATGCCGCCCTCCGGGCCGACCACCAGGACGATCTCCCCGGCGGACGGCATCTCGGCGGTGGTCAGCCGCTCGTCGGCCTCCTCGTGCAGCACGAACGCGGCGGCGGCACCGGCGATCCGGCGGGCCACCGTGGCCGTCGACTCGTCCGGCGCCCCGGCCACCACCGGCAGCCAGGGGCGGCGGGCCTGCTTGGCCGCCTCCCGGGCCGTGGCCACCCACTTGTCCCGGGCCCGAACGCCCCGGTCGCCGCGCCACTGGGTCACCGAGCGCACCGCCGCCCAGGGCACGATCTCGTCCACCCCGACCTCGGTCATCGCCTGCACGGCCAGCTCGCCCCGGTCACCCTTGGCGATGCCCTGCACGACCGCCAGCCGGGGTACGGGCGCGTCCGCGTACCCCCGGGAGGTGACGGTGAGCTCCAGGCTGCCCCGGCCGACGGCGGTGACCTCGGCGGCGGCCGTGCCCCCCCGGCCATCGGCGAGCAGCAGCTCCTCGCCGACCCGCAGTCGCTGCACGGTGGCGGCGTGGTGCCCCTCGGGACCGTCGAGGGTCATCGTGTCGGCGGTGGGCAGCGACTCGACCAGGAACAGCGGGGCGGACACGATGATCAGGCTAGCCGCAGCGGCGGCGGCACGGACGGCGAGCCCGGGAGCCGGTCAGGCGTGGCCGTTGAACGCGTCGCGCATCCGGGAGAAGAAGCCGCCCTGCTTGGACAGCTCGGCGACCTCCTCGCCCCGGGTCTTGGCGAAGTCGCGCAGCATCTTCTCCTGGTCCGGGTCGAGCTTGGTCGGCGTCCGGACGTCCAGGTGCACGTAGAGGTCGCCCCGGCCGGTGCCGCGCAGGTGCGGCACACCCCGGGCGCGCAGCCGCAGCGTGCTGGCGGGCTGGGTGCCGGCCTTGACGTCGACCGTCTCCTCGCTGTCCAGGGTCTTGATGGTCAGCCGGGTGCCCAGCGCCGCCGCGGTCATCGGGACGGTGACCCGGCAGTGCAGGTCGTCGCCCTTGCGGGAGTACACGTCGTGCGGCCGCTCGTGGATCTCCACGTAGAGGTCACCGGCGGTGCCGCCACCCGGGCCAACTTCGCCCTGCTGGGCCAGCCGGATCCGCATGCCGTCCTCGACACCGGCGGGGATCTTGACGGTCAGCGAGCGACGGGTGCGCACCCGGCCGTCGCCGGCGCAGGTGGGGCAGGGGTGCGGGATGGTGGTGCCGTAGCCCTGGCAGACGGTGCACGGCCGGGCGGAGACCACCTGGCCGAGGAAGGTGCGCTGCACCGACTGCACCTCGCCCCGGCCGCCGCACGCCTCGCAGGTGGCCAGGTGGGTGCCGGCGGCCGTGCCGGCGCCGGAGCAGGTGGTGCAGAGCACCGCGGTGTCGACGGTGATCGGCGCCTCGACGCCGAACGCCGTCTCGTGCAGGTCCAGCTCCAGCCGCAGGATCGCGTCGGCGCCCGGCCGGGTACGCGGGCGCGGGCCGCGCACGCCACCCGCCGCGCCGCCGAAGAACGCGTCCATGATGTCCTGGAACCCGACGAACGGGCCGGCCCCGCCCGGACCGCCCGGGCCGCCGGCGCCGCCGCCCCCCGGAGCGAGCGGGTCGCCGCCCAGGTCGACGATCTGCCGCTTCCGGTCGTCCGAGAGCACCTCGTACGCGGCGTTGATGTCCTTGAACTTCTCCTGAGCCTCCGGGTCCGGATTGACGTCCGGGTGGAACTGGCGCGCCAGCTTGCGGTAGGCGCGCTTGATTTCGTCGTCGGAGGCTTCCCGGCTCACACCGAGGATGCCGTAGTAGTCCCTGGCCACTGCGTTCCGTGTCCTCATGTTCGTCTCGCGTTGCGCCGGTCGGCGGCCGCAGCCGGCCGTCGGCCCTGACTGGTCAGTTCTGGGCCAGCAGCTCGCCCACGTAGCGTGCCACGGCGCGCACCGTGGCGATGGTGCCGGGGTAGTCCATCCGGGTGGGCCCCAGCACGCCCAGGCCGCCCACGATGGTGGCGCCCGGGCCGTACCCGGTGCTGACCACCGAGGCGGCGCGCAGGTTGTCGAACTCGTTCTCGTCGCCGATCAGCACCCGGGTCGTGCTCGGCTCGGTCTCGCCGATGAGCTTGAGCAGCACGACCTCCTCCTCCAGCGCCTCGAGGATCGGCCGCAGCGAGCCCTGGAAGTCGAGCAGGCCGCCCCGGGTGAGGTTGGCGGTGCCGGCCAGCGCGATGCGTTCTTCGTGCCGCTCGACCAGCGTCTCCAGCAGCACGGTGGAGAGCGTGGTCATCGCCGGGCGCAGCTCGGACGGCGCCTCTTCGACCAGCGCCTGCACCAGCGGTGGAGTGTCGGACAGCCGGGCGCCGGCGAGCTTCTCGTTGACCAGTCGGCGCAGGTCGGTGACGTCGTCGGGGTGCACCGGCCCGGGCAGCTCGACCAACCGCTGCTCCACCCGACCGGTGTCGGCGATCATGACGAGCATCAGCCGGGTGGTGGAGATCGGCACCAGTTCCAGGTGGCGCACCGAGGAGCGGGCCAGGCTCGGGTACTGCACCACGGCCACCTGCCGGGTCAGTTGGGCGAGCAGCCGCACGGTGCGGTGCACCACGTCGTCGAGGTCGACCGCGCCGACCAGGAAGCGTTCGATGGCCCGGCGCTCGGCCGGGCTAAGCGGCTTGACCCGGGAGAGCCGGTCCACGAAGAGCCGGTAGCCGCGGTCGGTGGGCACCCGGCCGGCACTGGTGTGCGGCTGCCGGATGTAGCCCTCCTCCTCCAGCACGGCCATGTCGTTACGGACGGTGGCCGGGGAGACACCGAGCTGGTGCCGCTCGACCAGCGCCTTGCTGCCGACCGGCTCCTGCGTGGAGACGTAGTCCTCGACGATGGCGCGGAGCACGGCGAGCTTGCGGTCGTCGAGACCCATCCTCCGCACCTCCTGTCGCACGTCGGCCGCCGGCACGGTGGGGCCGGCGGGCCGTCCTGGCACTCGACTGTAACGAGTGCCAGTCTACGTCGGCGCGCCCGCCGGCGCGATGATCAAGGCCGTCGCTGTCCGTTCAGCCGGACCGGCCCGGCGGTGTCGCTCTGGTGCGGCGTTGCCACCGGCCCCTACCGTGACATCCATGACTGAACCACCTCGTCCTCCCGGTGCGGGAGACCCCGGCGATCAGCCGCCGGAGCCGACCTACCCGCCGGCCGCACCCGACCCGGCCTCCTCGGCCGAGCCACCCACCGCACCACTGTCCGGGGCACCCGGCCCGGGCGGCTATCCCCCGGCCGGTGGCTATCCGCCGCCCACCGGTGACCAACCGTCGTCGGGCGGCTACCCTCCGCCCGGTGGCTACCCGCCCCCCGGGGGCTATCCCCCTGGCGGCTATCCGACCGGCGGCGCCTACGCCGGCCCCGGCGGCGGCTACGCCAGCAACGAGGACAAGACCTGGGCGCTGGTCGCGCACTTCGGCGGCGCTGCCGGCGCGCTGATCAGCTTCGGCCCGCTGGGCTTCGTCGCCCCGCTCATCGCCTACCTGGCCCGCGGTCAGCAGTCGCCGACCGTCCGCGCGCACGCCCTGGCCGCGCTGAACTTCCAGATCCTCTGGTCGATCATCGCGTTCGTGCTGCTCTTCGTGAGCTGGTGCCTGCTCTTCCTGCCCAGCATCGCGGTGGTGGTGATCCAGATCCTGTTCGGGATCATCGCCGGCATGAAGGCCAACGAGGGTCAGCCCTACCGCTACCCGATGTCGGCCAGTTTCATCAAGTGACCCGGGTCGGCCGCTCCCCCGGCCGGCCCGGTGCACCTGCTCAGGGCAGCAGGTCGCGCACCACGGCGTCGGCGAGCAGGCGGCCGCGCAGGGTGAGCACCGCCCGGCCGGCCGTGTACTCCGGTGCGGCCAGCAGGCCGCCGGCCAGCGCCCGCTCGGCGCCGGCCCGGCCGGTGGCGTCGAGCACCGCCAGCGGCAGGCCGGTGGCGAGCCGCAGCCGGAGCATCACGTCCTCCATGTGCGCCTCGTCGGCGGTGAGCACCTCCCGGGCCAGGCCGGGCGACGCGCCGGCGGCCAGCCGCTGGGCGTACGCGGACGGGTGCTTGACGTTCCACCAGCGCACCCCGCCGACGTGGCTGTGCGCCCCGGGGCCCAGCCCCCACCAGTCGGCGCCGGTCCAGTAGAGCAGGTTGTGCCGGCACCGGGCCTCGTCGGTGCGGGCCCAGTTGGAGACCTCGTACCAGGAGTGGCCAGCCGCGTCGAGAGCGGCCTCCGCGGCCAGGTAGCGGTCCGCGGCGACGTCGTCGCTGGGGTACGGCAGCTCGCCCCGGCGCATCCGGGCGGCCAGCCGGGTGCCGTCCTCCACGATCAGGGCGTACGCGCTGACGTGGTCCACCCCGGCGGCCACCACCTGGTCCAGCGAGGCGGCGAAGTCCTCGGCCCGCTCCCCCGGGGTGCCGTAGATCAGGTCCAGGTTGACGTGCTCGAATCCGGCCTCGCGCGCCTCCAGGGCGGCGGCGGTGGCCCGGCCGGCGCTGTGCTTGCGGTCCAGGATCGCCAGCACCCCCGGGGAGGCGGACTGCATGCCGAGTGAGATCCGGGTGTAGCCGGCGGCCCGCAGCAGCTTCAGCGACTCCGGGGTGACCGATTCCGGGTTGGCCTCGGTGGTCACCTCGGCGTCGGCGGCCAGCCCCCAGGTGCGGTCGATGCCGTCGAGGATGCGGGCCAGGTCGTCGGCGGGGAGCAGGGTGGGCGTGCCACCGCCGACGAAGACCGTGTCGACCCGCGGCGGTGGGCTGTCGCCGAGCACCCGGGCGGCGAGCGCCAGCTCGGCCAGCACGGTGTCGGCGTACCCCTCACGGCTGGCGCCGCCGCCCAACTCGGCCGCCGTGTAGGTGTTGAAGTCGCAGTAGCCGCAGCGGCTGGCACAGAACGGCACGTGGACGTACACGCCGAAGCCGCGCGCGCCGACCGCGGTGGTGGCGGTGGCGGGCAGCGATCCGTCGGCGGGGACGGTCTCACCATCTGGAAGGACGCCGGGCATGGCCACTAGTGTGCCCGGCATGACCTCTCCCGACGTGCTCGTGCGGGTCTCCACGGCCCGCGGGGTGACCACCCTCACCCTGGACAGCCCGCACAACCGCAACGCGCTCTCCACCGGCCTGATGACCCAGCTGCTGGCCGGGCTGGCCGACGCGGTGGCGGACGACGCGGTCCGGGTGATCGTGCTCGACCACACCGGCCCGGTCTTCTGCTCGGGCGCGGACCTGAAGGAGACCGCCGCGGCGTACGCCAGCGGGATGGTGCCGGCCGGGATGCTGGGCGACGTGCTCGCCGCGCTCTGGGACTGCCCGAAGCCGGTGCTGGCCCGGGTCGCCGGTCCGGCGCGGGCCGGCGGGTTGGGCCTGATCGCCGCCGCCGACCTGGCCGTCTGCGCCGACGAGGCCACCTTCGCCTTCACCGAGGTGCGGATCGGGGTGATCCCGGCGGTGATCTCGGCGACCGTGCTGCCCCGCCTGCATCCGCGCGCCGCCGCCGAGCTGTACCTGACCGGGGACACCTTCGACGGCCGTCGGGCGGCCGAGATCGGCCTGGTCACCGCCGCCGTCCCGGCGGACGGGCTGGACGCGGAGGTACGCCGGTACTGCGATTCCCTGGTGCGCGGCGCCCCGGGTGCGCTGGCCGGCGCGAAGGAGTTACTGCGCCGACCGGGCACCGCCGAGCTGCGCGCTGAGCTGGCCCGGCTGTCCGCTCTGTCGACCGGCTACTTCCTCTCGGACGAGGGACGCGAGGGGGTCACCGCATTCCGGGAGAAACGACCGGCGCGCTGGGTGCCCGCTCTCGACGTCTGAGCGGTCCGGGTGGGGTTGCTGTTCGTGCCTCCTTTGCTCTGCTTCAACGGGCGCAACCTCGGTGTCCGGATAGCGGACGTTTGCGCCCCGATCGATGGGGTGACGCTCACGACAGGTGACGCCCGCAGGACGTACGGTGCTCGGCCATGGACCGGTAGACCTCGCACCGACGGCGCTCGTAGCGCGTAATGCCCGATTATTGTCGAATTGGGGCGGATGGAAGAGCGGTACGGGCAGGTGAGAGCACGGTAGGAGCGGGAACGCCGGCTGGTGCGGCCGGGCCGGCCAGGTCGAAACCGGTCGGACGACCCGGATTGGTCGCCGTGGGACGTACGCTTGTCGGACTGTCGATCTGGGGGTGTGGGTGCGAACTCGGGCAACCGTGGCGGGTGGACTGGTTCTCGTCCTCATCGCCGTGATCGCAGTCTGGCTCGTCGTTCGGCAGGTCGGGGACAAGCTGCGGCTGCCGCTGTCCTCGCGGACCTGCACGGTCCAGGCCGACGGCCGGGTCGCCCTGGACGCCGACCAGATGGCCAACGCGGCGACCATCGCGGCGATCGGCGCGCAGCGCGGAATGCCCGAGCGGGCCGTGGTGGTCGCGCTCGCCACGGCGTACCAGGAATCCGGGCTGCGCAACCTCGCCGACGGCGACCGTGACTCGGTCGGCCTCTTCCAGCAGCGCCCGAGCCAGGGCTGGGGCACCCCGAAGCAGATCCGCGACCCGCGCTACGCGGCGAACCGGTTCTACGCGGCGCTGAAGAAGGTGCGCGGCTGGGAGTCGATGCGGGTCACCGACGCCGCCCAGCGGGTGCAGCGCTCGGCGTTCCCCGAGGCGTACCAGAAGTGGGCCGACGACTCTGAGGTGCTCAGCCGGGCGCTGCTGGGCGACGCCACCGGCGCGGTCGCCTGCTCGGTGGGGCGTACCCCGGTGATGCGCGGCGCGGCGGCGGCCGCCCAGTTGACCCGCAACCTGGTGCTGGACTGGGGGGTGTCGAGCACCGATCCGGCGGACCAGACCGGGCTGGCGGTGACCGCGGGCGACCAGCGCGACGGCTGGCGGTACGCGCACTGGCTGGTCTCGCACGCACAGGACCACGGGGTGAAGCTGGTCCGCTTCGGCGGCCTGGAATGGACGGCCCGGGACGGCACCTGGGGGCGGGTGAACGGTGAGCAGGGCCCCACCGGTCAGGTGGTGGCCGAGGTGTTCGCCGAGGTGACGCCGCCCTGATCTCTTGACCGGCAGTCACCGCACAATCGGACAACGGCCCACAGACACCGCTATTAATCACGCAGATCTGACCGTCCGTGTTGGTTCCGCTGCACCCGGTCCAGCCGGGGTCAACCCGCCCCGCTGGCCCTCCCCAATGCCGAGGCATGCGCGTTACGATCGGCGACCTGTGCCACAAGATGGTTTCACCTCATGGGGAGGGGTACGACGCGGTGTTCGATTACGGCGACCGGACCGGCTACGAACCGATCAGCGACACTGACCGCAAGGAGTTCCACGAGCAGGGCTTCCTCCTGCTGCGCAACGTCCTGACCGAGGATCACCGGGCGGCGCTGGAGGCGGCGGTCGACCGCGTCTACGCGGAGGAACAGGCCAAGGGCAACACCAAGAAGGACGGCACCCTGCACCTGCTGGGCTTCCTGGAGCGCGACGAGCTCTTCGGTGAGCTGCTCACCCACCCGATCGCCTTCCCGTACATGTGGGGGCTGGCCGGCTGGAACATCTACACCCACCACAACCACCTGGACGTCACCCCGCCGGCGCTCGAGCCGGAGAAGCCGTACTGGGGCTGGCACCAGGACGGGTACCGCCAGAACTCCGACCCGGAGACGATGGACCCGAACCTGCCGCGGCCGATGTTCTCGCTCAAGGTCGCGTACGTGCTCTCCGACCTCTCCGAGACCGGTCGCGGCGCCACCAAGGTCATCCCGGGCAGCCACCTGTGGAACTCGCTGCCCCGGCCGAAGGACCTCAGCGTGCACAACCCGGACCCGGAGGGCACGGTGGAGATCACCGCCAACCCGGGCGACGCCTTCATCTTCGACCGCCGCCAGTGGCACTCCCGGTCGACGAACCTGTCGAGCATCACCCGCAAGATGCTCTTCGTCGGCTACACGTACCGGTGGATCCGTCCGCTGGACGAGCTGCACCCGGACCTGAACGGCGAGTGGTACCGCAACCGCACGCCGGTGCAGCGCCAGCTGATCGGTGAGGGCACCCACACCGCGAACTACTGGGGCATCAACTGGGACGGGTACGTCGACGACGAGATCCCGCTGCGCAAGGAACTCAAGGAGCGCGGCCTCCTGGACCGCAACATCCCCTGGCTCCGCTGACGTGAGGAAGGGCCCCTTGTCATCGCTTCCTGCATGACAAGGGGCCCTTTTTAACGCGAGGGCCCGTCCGGCGCCGGCCCGCCTGGCCAGCTAGCCGCGGGACGCGAGGCGCGGGTGTGATGCTTCGGCTAGCCGACAGTTGAATGGCACCGCACCGGGCAGGCCGTCGCCTGCCGGCTGCGGGAAGCTCACGCTGGCCGCCTGGGGCGGCACCACCGCCCACATCGAGGACGTCCTGGTGCGGTGAGCGCCGCGTCGGTGACTGGCACCGGCCGACCCCACCGGTGCGCCCGCTCGGCTGGTTGTGTCAGAGCCCCAGCCGGCGGCGGGCCTTCGCCCGGATCGACTCCGGCAGGTCGGGTGTCTCCAGCAGCCGGGGCAGCAGCTCCGGCTCCAGGCTCGTCGCCCGGAACACCTCGCCGATGGTCACCCCGTGCGCGGGCCGGTCCACCACTTCGACCGGGTCGCCCGGGCCCACCTCCCCCTCGCGGAGCACCCGCAGGTAGGCCCCGGGCAGTGCCCGGGCGGTGAACCGCTTGATCAGGTCCGGTACGCCCCAGAAGCCGGCGAAGGTGGTGCACGGGGTTCGGGGCTTGGTCACCTGGAGCAGAGCGGACCCGATCTGCCACTGCTCGCCGATCACCGCGCCGGTCACGTCGACCGCGTACGTGGTGAGGTTCTCGCCGAAGCCGCCGACCCGAACGTTCCGGCCCAGTTCGGTCGCCCACCAGGCGGCGTCCTCCTCCGCGTAGGCGTAGACCGCCTGGTCCTCGCCCCCGTGGTGGGCTCGCTCGCCGATGAAGTCACCGGCCACTCCGTCGACGCGGAACAACACCGGCGTGTCCACCGGCCGCTTGTCGATGCCGCTGCGACCGCTCGCGTCGCCGGCCCACTCGGCCTCGGTGACCACACCGAGGTTCACCGCTGCCACCCTGCCCGTCATGGCGGTCAGCCTAGCGGGGTCGACGGGGTGGGGGCGCTGCCAAGATCCTCTATCCGTACCGGGTGCGGTGTTCAGCCCTTGACGGCGCCGGCGACCAGGCCGGAGACCATCCGCCGCTGCACCAGCAGGAAGAAGATGATGACCGGCAGGGTGAACAGGGTGGAGGCGGCCATCACCGGGCCCCAGTTGGTGTCGTCCCGGCCGAAGAAGAAGGTCATGGCCACCGGCAGGGTGTACCGACCCTGGTCGTTGATGAACGTCAACGCGAAGATCAGCTCGTTCCAGGCGGTGATGAAGGAGAAGATGCTGGTGGCCACCAGACCGGGTGCGACCAGCGGAAACAGGATCCGGCGGAAGATCTGGGCCCGGCTGGCTCCGTCGATCGCCGCCGCCTCCTCCAGTTCCTTGGGCACCGCGGCGACGAAGCCGCGCAGCATCCAGACCGCGAACGGCAGCGAGAAGCCGAGGTACGTGAGGATCAGGCTGGGCAGGGTGTTGTAGAGCCCGAGCCGCTGGATCATCAGGAACAGCGGGATGACCAGCGCCTCCAGCGGGATCATCTGCACGATCAGCAGCATGATCAGGAAGCTGGTCCGCAGCCGGAACCGGAACCGGGCCACCGCGGTCGCGGCGAGCAGCGCCACCAGACCGCTGAGCACCACCGTCGCGACCGCAACCAGCGCGCTGTTGAGGAAGAAGTCGGCGAAGCTCACGCCGGGGATCAGGTTGCCGGTCAGGATCTCCCGGTAGTGCGCCAGCGTCGGGTGGGTCGGCACCGGCTGCGGGGTGGACGAGAAGATCTCCTTGCTCGGCTTCAGCGAGGTGGAGATCATCCAGTACACGGGGAACGCCGCGAAGAGCGCGACCAGCAGCCCGGCGCCGTTGAGGGCGATCTTCTTCACGACTCGTCCTCCTGCCTGAGCACCATCCGTACGTAGAAGCCGGTGACCACGAGCAGGATCAGAGTGAGGATCACCGCGATGGCCGCACCGAGGCCGTACTTCGGCGGCGGCGAGAACGCCTCCGCGTAGGAGTAGATGGAGAGCATGAACGTCGGCCGGTCCTGGGTGCCGCCGGCGAGCACGAACTGCTGGGTGAAGACCTTGAAGTCCCAGATGGTGGAGAGCACGATCAGGATGCCGAAGACCGGGCGCAGCAGCGGGAAGGTGATCTTCCAGAACGCCCGCCACGGCCCGGCGCCGTCCACCCGGGCAGCCTCGTGCAGCTCGCTCGGCACGCTCTTCAGGCCGGCGAGCACGCTGACCGCGATGAACGGGAACGAGTGCCAGACCACCACCAGGGTGAGGATGGCGAAGAAGAGCAGTGGCGAGTTGAACCAGCCGTAGCCGGTCCAGTCACTGTGGCCGAACAGGGCGTTGGAGAGGCCGTCCGGCAACGCGTTGAACAGCCAGGTGACCAGACCGCTGGTGTCGTCGAAGATCCACTTCCAGACGATCGTGCCGGTCAGCGCCGGGGTGGCCCAGGCGAGCATCACGCAGCTGGCCACGAAGGTGGCCATCTTGCGGCCGAGCCGGTTGAGCAGCAGCCCGACCAGGGTGCCGAGGACCATCGTGAGCAGCACGTTGGCCGCGGCGAACAGGACCGTGTTGCGCAGCACGGTCAGGAAGAACGGGTCGGAGAGGATGTCGGCGTAGTTGCCCAGCCCCACCCACGGCCACTCCCGGTCGCCGCGCAGTTGTCGGACGCTGTTCAACCGGTAGAAGGACATCACCACCACCTGGCCGAGAGGCCAGAGCAGCAGCACCCCGATGATCGCCAGTGCGGGCAGTAGCAGCAGGTACGGCAGGCGGTCGACCCGGCGGCGCCGCCGCGCGGGGGTCTCCCGCGCGGCGGCCGCCTCCGGCACCTCGGTCAGCGTGGTCACTTGGCGTTGAGGATGCTTTCCATCTCAGCGGCCGCGTCGGCGGTGGCCTTCTCGACCGTCTTCTGACCCTTCATGACCGAGCTGTTCATCGCCTGGGTCACCGTCTTGGTCCGGCTGACCTCCACCCACTTCGGGGTGAGCGGCGTGAGCTTGGTGTTCTGCATGGTGGTGGCGAACGCCGCCATCACCTTGTCGTTGGTGTACTTGTCGCTGGCGACCAGATCCTGGTAGACCGGGAAGAACCCGAGGCTGCTCGCGAAGCTCTGCGAGTTCTTCTTGTTCAGCAGCACGGTCAGGTAGTCCCAGGCCAGGTCCTGGCGCTCGCTGTCCTTCCAGATCGCCACGTCCGAGCCGCCGGCGAAACCGGGCGCGGCCTTGCCGTCCGGGCCGGGGATCGGGAACGTACCCCAGACCTTCTCGATCTCGGGGTTGTCCTTCTTGATGGCGCCCTGCTGCCAGCTGCCGGCGAAGGCCATCGCGGCCTTGCCGGTGGCGAACTGGGTACGGGCGTCGATCTCGTTCCAGCCCGCGGCGGCCGGCGGGGCCACCTTGTGGACGGTCACCATGTCGGTCCAGAACTTGACGGCCCGCTGCGCCTCCGGCGTGGTGTAGCCGGACTTCCAGGTGCCGCCCTGGTTGCTGGCGATCTCGCCGCCGGCCCCCCAGAGGAAGGAGTAGAAGGGCAGCTCGGAGTTGCCCGGCAGCGCGATGCCGTAGGTGCCCGGCTTCTTCGCCTGCACCGTCTTGGCCACGCTGACCAGCTCGTCCCAGGTCTTCGGCGGCTGTACGCCCGCCTCGGCGAACCAGTCGGTGCGGTAGTAGATCGCGCGCACGCCGGCGTACCAGGGCACGCCGTACTGCTTGCCGTCGAGCTGCGCGTTGCGGACCAGGTCGGGCAGCAGGTCCTTGCCGTCGGCCCAGCCGCCCATCCGGCCGCTCACGTCGGCGAGCGCCTCCTGGGCCGCCCAGCCCTGGGTCTCGGTGTTGCCCAGCTCGGTGATGTCCGGCCCCTCACCGCCGGCGAGCGCGGCCTGGAACTTCTTGGGCGCCTCGAGCCATGGGATGTACTGCACCACCACGTCGGTGTCGGGGTGCTTCTGCCGGAACTCGGTCTCCACCCCGTCGAGGAAGGTGTTCTGCGCGTCCCCACCCTCGCCCATCATCCAGACCGTGAGCTTGCTGTCGTCGGCCGCTTCGTCGCCGGAGCCTCCGCAGCCGGTCAGCACCATCGCGGCCGAGGCCACCACGGCGGTGACCGGGGCCAGCCGCTTCCACCTGTTCACGCCACTTCTCCCCTCACACCGCCTGGAACTAACCTTCTCAGCCGCACCCTAGTACGAAGAATTCCTTTACGACAGTGGGCGTGCCGGCGGAAGCGTGGCGACCGTACCGCAGGGGGCCGGCGAAAGGCGCTGTGACATCGGGCCGAAGTCGGGCACTCCCGCAGGAAAGAGCGCCCGGCCGAGGGCCGGGCGCTCTTTCCTGCGGTGGCGGTGGTGCCAGGTGATGCCGGGCTGTTATCGGGTGACGCTGCGGCGGCGACCCACGCCGGCCACCAGCGCGACCGCGATGGCCGCCAGCACGACCTGCACCAGCAGCTCGCCCCAGTCGATGCCGCTGGTCTCGGTCGCGATGCCGATCGCCCGCGCCAGCACGGTGCCCAACAGGGCCGCGCCGACACCGATCAGCATGTGCAGCCACATCGGCATGTTCTGCCGGCCCGGGACGACCAGGCGGCCCAGTGCCCCGACGATGAGACCGACAACGATCGCAGTGATGATGCCCCACACGGTGAGCTCCACGGTCGCCCTCCTTCGAAAGAATGTCTGACACACGGTGTGTGTTTCCTGTCGTGACCGTTAAGTTCCCGACCCACCGAAAATCCAAACCGACTTTGCCCACCAGACGATCACCCTCGGGCACAGACGACCCGCTTTCCACCGCGACCCGCTCTCCCAGCCGCGGGCTCTCCGCGTGGCCCCCGCACGATCCGCGCGGATCTTGAAATGGTCGAGGGGCGCGACGCTCTTCCGGGGTACGCGGAAGGGCGCCCGACCGTGTCGGTCGGGCGCCCTTCGAACGTGTCGCGTTGTGCGGTGGTGCTGGGTGTTACCGGGTGACGCTGCGGCGGCGACCCACGCCGGCCACCAGCGCGACCGCGATCGCGGCCACGACGACCTGCACCAGCAGTTCGCCCCAGTCGATCCCGTTGGTCTCGGTCGCGATGCCGATCGCTCGCGCCAGCACGGTGCCCAGCAGCGCCGCGCCGACACCGATCAGCATGTGCAGCCACATCGGCATGTTCTGCCGGCCCGGGACGACCAGGCGGCCCAGCGCGCCGACGATGAGACCAACAACAAGCGCAGTGATGATGCCCCACACGGTGAGCTCCACGGTCGCCCTCCTTCAAAGAATGTCTGACACACGGTGTGTGTTTCCTGTCGTGACCGCTAAGTTCCCGACGCACCGAAAATCCAAACCGACTCACCCACGAGGCAAACGGTGGATGTCGATGCAACCCGGCTGCGTCGATTGACGTGGGGGGCGCGTCCACACAGGTCGCAGGCACTGTCGTCGGGCCACCCGCCACCGGTACGGCCCGAAAAATTTCTTCACCCGCCGCCAGGCGCGCCGCTGCCCACCACCGCTCCGGCCGGGTCGGCACGTCGCCCGGCCGGGGACCCGGCGAGCGCCGGTCGCACGGCCGGGGACACGGCGAGGGGCGGGTCAGGGTCCGCGACACGGGGACTGCCGCCGGGCTACGGCGACGGCCGGCACCCCGTCGGGCGACCGGTCTTCGCGACCGGCCCGGCCGGGGCACCGGCCGTGTTCGTCAGTCAACGCCGGCGCACCGGCGGCGGTGTCACTTCTTGCCGGCGGGCTTCCCGTCGCCGGAGTCGGAGGAGAGGGCGGCGATGAAGGCCTCCTGCGGCACCTCGACCCGGCCGACCATCTTCATCCGCTTCTTGCCTTCCTTCTGCTTCTCCAGCAGCTTGCGCTTACGGCTGATGTCACCGCCGTAGCACTTGGCGAGCACGTCCTTGCGGATCGCCCGGATGGTCTCCCGGGCGATGACCCGGCTGCCGATCGCCGCCTGGATCGGCACCTCGAACTGCTGGCGCGGGATCAGGGTGCGCAGCTTGGCGGCGATGGTGACGCCGTAGTTGTACGCCTTGTCCTTGTGCACGATGGCGCTGAACGCGTCCACCGGCTCGCCGTGCAGCAGGATGTCCACCTTCACCAAGTCGGACGCCTGCTCGTCGGTGGGCTCGTAGTCCAGCGAGGCGTAGCCCTTGGTCCGGCTCTTCAACTGGTCGAAGAAGTCGTAGATGATCTCTGCGAGGGGCAGCGTGTAGCGCAGCTCCACCCGGTCGGCGGAGAGGTAGTCCATGCCGAGCAGGCTGCCCCGCCGACCCTGGCAGAGCTCCATCACCGCGCCCACGTAGTCGTTGGGCGTCAGCACGGTCGCCCGGACCACCGGCTCGTACACCTCGGCGATCTTGCCGGTCGGGTACTCGCTGGGGTTGGTGACGACGATCTCCTCGCCGTCGTCCGTGATCGCCCGGTAGACCACGTTCGGCGCGGTGGAAATCAGGTCGAGGTTGTACTCGCGCTCCAGCCGCTCCCGGATGATCTCCAGGTGGAGCAGGCCGAGGAAGCCGCAGCGGAAGCCGAAGCCGAGCGCGCCGGAGGTCTCCGGCTCGTAGTCCAGCGCGGCGTCGTTGAGCTTGAGCTTGTCCAGTGCCTCACGGAGGTTGGGGTAGTCGGACCCGTCGATCGGGTAGAGGCCGGAGTAGACCATCGGCTTCGGGTCCTTGTAGCCACCCAACGCCTCGGCCGCCGGCCGGCTGTTGATGGTGACCGTGTCACCGACCCGGGACTGCCGGACGTCCTTCACGCCGGTGATGAGGTAGCCCACCTCGCCGACGCCGAGCGCCTCGGCCTTCACCATCTCCGGCGAGATGACACCGATCTCCAGCAACTCGTGCACCGCCCCGGTGGACATCATCTTGATCCGGTCCCGGGCGCTGATCCGGCCGTCGATGACCCGGACGTAGGTGACCACGCCGCGGTAGACGTCGTACACCGAGTCGAAGATCATCGCCCGGGCGGGCGCCTCGGCGTCGCCGGTCGGCGGGATGAACTGCCGGACGATCTCGTCGAGCAGGTGCGGCACGCCCTCGCCGGTCTTGCCGGAGACCCGGATGCAGTCGGCGGGGTCGCCGCCGATCAGGTGGGCCAACTCCTCGGCGTACTTCTCCGGCTGGGCGGCCGGCAGGTCGATCTTGTTGAGCACCGGGATGATGCGCAGGTCGTTCTCGAGCGCCAGGTACAGGTTCGCCAGGGTCTGCGCCTCGATGCCCTGCGCAGCGTCGACCAGCAGCACGGCCCCCTCGCAGGCGGCCAGCGACCGGGACACCTCGTAGGTGAAGTCGACGTGCCCCGGGGTGTCGATCATGTTGAGCACCGCGTGCTCACCGGTCCGCTCACCCTCGCGGATGGTCCACGGCATCCGGACGGCCTGGCTCTTGATGGTGATACCGCGCTCGCGCTCGATGTCCATCCGGTCCAGGTACTGGGCGCGCATCTGCCGGGGGTCGACCACGCCGGTGAGCTGCAGCATCCGGTCGGCCAGGGTCGACTTCCCGTGGTCGATGTGGGCGATGATGCCGAAGTTCCGGATGACTGCCGGGTCGGTGGCACCGGGAGCGTTCCGGGCGGAATCGGGCGTCGGTGGCACAGCGGTCCGTTCTGATCGGCTGACGTGAGCGGGCCGGCGCGACGCCGACCCCTTCTATGTTCCCACGCCACCGGGGTGCCCCCACTGCGCGGGCGATGGATCGGCCGGCGGAGCGCCGGGGCGCGTCACTCCACCGGCGGCTCCACGAAGAGCGCGGCCAGCCTCGGCAGCCGCCGGCGGGCCTCCCCCTCGTCGTCGAAGTCCCAGAAGTCGTTGAGGTCCGGCACGCGCACCGGCTCCCGGTCCGCCGGCAGTTCCGACGCGGTGGCCTTGCGGTACGCGTCCCAGGGCACCGCCAGCATCTGCTCGGCGGAGAACTCCTCCCCACTGAGCGAGGCGGCCCGCACCTGGGGCAGCTCGGCCAGCGAGTCCGGGTCGGCGACCGCGCGGGCGAAGACCGCCCGACCCTGGGTCATCAGCCAGCCCCGGAAGTGCTCGAAGCCGTCCGCCGACGCGCCGCCGTTGATCAGGTACGCCGCCCCCCACAGATCCGCCTTGTGCGACGCGGCCAGCACCCGCGTCTGGTGCCGGGCGTACCCGACGATGTCTTCCGGGTCACGCTGGGCGAGCAGCGCCACGGCCCGCGCGGCCACCGGGCCGGGCTCTCCCCCGCCGCCGGCCCGGGCCTCGTCGATCAGCTGCCAGAAGTCCTCGGTCCTCATGGCTTGGCAGTCTGGCAGTGTCGCCGCGCGCTGTGCACGTACCCCGGGGCAGCATGGTGGGGTGTCCCCGACGCCGCTGCCTCCGGTGCCGTACCACGCGAGCGCGCTGCGCCCGTCGTGGCCGGCGCTGCCGGCGGCGCTGCGGGCCGCGATCGCCGACCGGCTCGGCGCGCCGGTGGTCACCGCCCGGGTGGCCGGCGCGGGCTTCACCCGGGGCTTCGCCGCCGTGCTCGGCACCGCCGACGGCGGCCGGGCCTTCGTCAAGGCCGCGTCCGCCGTCGAGCAACCGCGCCTGGTCGACTCGTACGCCCGGGAGGCCGCGATCCTCGACCGGCTGCCGGCCGGCCTGCCGGCGCCCCGCCCCCGGTGGACCCTGTACGAGGCCGGCTGGTTCGTGCTCTGCACCGACGCCGTCGACGGCCACACCCCGCGCCTGCCCTGGGCGCCGGCCGAGCTGGACGCCACGCTCGCCGGATACGCCGAGATCGCCGCCGCGCTGGCCGACCCGCCGGCCGGGCTGACCGCGCTCGGCCTGCCGCACCTGGCCGACCTGGCCCGGTCGGACATCCTCTGGTGGGAGGAGGTCGCCGCCGGCCGCGAGCCACCTCCGGCGCTGCCCGAGCCCGTGCGGGGCCGGCTGCCCGAGCTGGTGGCGCTGGAGTCCCGCCTCCCCCGGTACGCCGCCGCGGCGACCGGCCTGACCCACGGTGACCTGCGGGTGGACAACGTCCTCATCGACGCCGACGGCCGGGCCTGGTTCTGCGACTGGACCTGGGCCTGTCACGGGCCGGCCTGGTTCGACCTGGCCGGCCTGCTGCTCACCACGTACGCCAGCGGCCTGGACGCGGACCGGCTCTTCGCCGCCCACCCGGTGACCGCGGGCGCGCCCCCGGACGCGCTGGACGCCACCCTGGCCGCGCTGGCCGGCTACTTCCTCACCGGCGCCGCCGCGGCCCCGGTGACGGCCTCGCCGCACCTGCCCGCGCACCAGCGGTGGAGTGGCGAGCAGGCGCTCGACTGGCTCGCCCACCGCCAGGGCTGGCGATGACCGGCGGGGGCGTAACCTGGGCCCCGACGGGCCGGATCAGCGGCGCGTTCGGCCGCGCGAGCACGGAGCCGTTTTGGCTCGTCCCGGGCGACCTGGTAACCTGGCTCTTCGCGCAGCGATGACGCATGTTCGTCATCCCGCGCACCTAAGCTGACCAACCCGAGCTATCAAGACGAGGCTGTCGCGTGGCGAACATCAAGTCCCAGATCAAGCGCAACCGGCAGAACGAGAAGGCCCGGCTGCGCAACAAGTCGGTCAAGTCGTCGCTGAAGACCGCCGTCCGGAAGTTCAACGAGGCTGCTGAGGCCGGTGACGTCGAGAAGGCCACCGCGCTGATGCAGGAGGCCTCGCGCAAGCTGGACAAGGCCGTCAGCAAGGGCGTGATCCACTCCAACCAGGCCGCGAACCGCAAGTCCGCGATCGCCAAGCGCGTGGTGTCGCTCTCCGCCTGACGACTCACCGTCAGACTGATTCGGAAAGCCCCGGGCCCCGGCCCGGGGCTTCCGTGTGTCCACCCGCGGGTACGTCTCCGCCCCCCACCCCCGCTCAGTCTGACGGGTCGGTGCGGCGGTTGGGTGGCACCGGATCGGCGTTGATCACCACGCCGGGGACGCTGTGCGAGATCCACTCCACCCGGGCCCGGCCGACCACCGGCTCCATCTGCCGGCGGAAGCGGTCCCGTTCCTGCTCCGGCACGAGCGCCGCGGAACGCACCACGATCGCGGCCACCATGTCGTTGAGCTTCACCATCACCGCCACCACGGCGGGCAGCACCAGCACGGCCCACCAGGTGACCAGCTCGGCGAGCGCGAGCAGCACGGCCAGCGCGACCGTGCCCTCGAAGAAGAGGAAGCAGAGCACCCCACCGGGGTTGACGAACCGCAGGCCGAGGAGCCGGGCGTAGAGCGGCCGATAACGCTCCTCATCGGCGGGGATGGTGGCCCACGCCGTACGGTTCGGCCCCGTCACCGGATGCTGCCCTGCCGGGCCGCCGCGACCGAGAAGACAGCGCGTTCCAGGGCGTACGCCCGGTCGTCCGAGCCGCCCTTGACGGCCGCGTTGCACTCGGCGGCGACCTGCATGGCCCGGACCAGCCCCTCGGGCGTCCAGCCGCGCCCCTGCCGCTGCGCCCGCTCGATCTTCCAGGCCGGCATGCCGAGGCTGCTGACGAGCTGGTACGGGTTGCCCCGCCCGGCCGACGCCACCCGGGCCACCGTGCGGACCCCGTCGGCCAGGGCGTCGGCGATGGGCACCGGGTCGACCCCGACGTGCAGGGCCCAACGCAGCGCCTCCAGCGCGGCCGGCACGTCCCCGACCATGGTGGCGTCCGCCACCGTGAAGCCGCTCACCTCGACCCGGCCCCGGTAGTAGCGGGCGACCGTGTCGGCGCCGATCCGGCCGTCGGTGTCGGCGATCAGTTGGGAGCAGGCGGCGGCCAGCTCGCGCAGGTCGTTGCCGACCGCCGCGATCAGCGCCTCGGCGGCGTCGTCGGTGCACCTGCCGCCGGCCCGGCGGATCTCGTCGCGGACGAAGGTCACCCGGTCGCGGTGCCCCTTGAGCTTCGCCGCCGGGATCACCGTCGCGCCCGCCGCCCGCAGCCCGTCCGCGAACGCCTTGCCCTTGGCACCGCCCAGGTGCAGCACGAGCAGCTGGACCTCCGGGTCGGGGTTCTTCGCGTACGCCAGCAGCGCGGTGACCAGGTCCTTGCGGGCGTCCTGGCCGGAGCGCAGGACGAGCAGCCGCCGCCCGCCGAACAGCGACGGGCTGAGCATCTCGGCGATCTCGCCGACGGTGAGCGCACTGGCCTGGTACTCGCGGACGTCCACCTCAGGGTCGACGCTGCGTACCTTCGCGACAGCTTCGGTCACCGCTCGCGTGGCGAGCAACTCCTCATCACCGAGGACGAGCAGAATGGGGGCGAGGCTGGCGGGGGTCACGCCGCCCATATTCGCACGGCCCACGGCGGGATCGTGCCTGGTCATTCGCCGCTCGGTCGGCACAGCCCGCAGTCAGTGCAAATCCCGACATTCACCCTGATCCCCCTTGAAGTTCCTAATACCCCCAGCATTTACCGCGTTGGTCGCGCAATTTCCGCCGGAAGTCAGGCCAGCATCCTTCCCCGCCCGGTTCAGGGTCGTCGGCCCGGCGGCACGCCCCGGCGCACCACCGCCAGGCCCGCCCCAGTCCGGATCGCCGCCAGATCGCCGTCGGTGTCGGTCCGCAGCACCCGGGCACCGCCCCTGCTCAGCCGGGCGAGCAGCCCCGGATTCGGGTGCCCGTAGCCGGTGCCCACCGGCACCAGCGCGACGGCCGGCCGGACCGCGTCGAGGAAACCCTGGTCCTGGTACGCCGAGCCGTGGTGGGCGACCTTCAACACGTCCGCGCGCAGTTGCCCGGGCGCCGCCCGCGCCAGCACCGCGTGCTGCTCCTCGGTCTCCGCGTCGCCGGGCAGCAGGATCCGCACCCCGACCACCGTGGCGAGCAGCACGAGTGAGTTGTTGTTGGGGTCGGACCTGGTCCCGGCCAGCGGGTACGGCGGGCCGAGCACGAGCAGGTCGACCCGGCCGACCGGGTGGCGAGCACCGGCGGCGGTGGTCAGCAGCGCGGCCCGCCCGGCGGTCGCCGCCACCTGGACCATCTCCCGGCCGCCCTGCGGATCCGTCGATGGCGGGGTCAGCACGGCACCCACCCGACGCCCCCGGAACACCCCGGCCACTCCGCCCACGTGGTCGGCGTGGAAGTGGCTGACCACCAGCAGCGGCACCTCCCGGACGCCGAGCCGGCGCAGGCAGCCGTCCACCGCCGCCGGTTCCGGCCCGGCGTCGACCACCACCGCCCGGCCCGGGGCGACCGGCAGCACCACGGCGTCGCCCTGACCCACCGCGCAGACCACCACCACCCAGCCGGACGGCGGCCAGCCGGCGGCCACGAGCCGGACCGGAAGGGAGCCCAGCAGCGCGGCGACGGCGACCACCGCGACCAGCCGGCGCACCAGCGGCCGGCGTACGGCGACCAGCAGCGCCACGGTCAGCCCGGCCAGCAGCAGGGCGCCCCACACCCCGCCCGGCCACGGCAGCGTGCCGGCCGGCAGTCGGGGGCCCTGGCGGGCAATGACCACCAGCCACCAGGCCGGCCAGCTCGCCAGCCACGCGACGAACTCCGCACCGGCCGGCCAGAGCGGCGACAGCGTGGCCGCCACCACGCCCAGCACGGTCGCTGGCGCGATGGCCGGCACCGCCAGGAGGTTGGCCGGTACCGCCACCAGGCTGACCGTGCTGGAGAGGCCGGCGACGACCGGCCCGCAGGCCAGTTGCGCGGCCGCCGGCACGGCCAGCGCCTCGGCCAGCCCGGCCGGGACGCCCCGCCGGCGCAGCCCGTCCCGCCAGCGGGGCGCGAGCAGCAGCAGACCACCGGTGGCCAGCACGGAGAGCGCGAACCCGGCATCGCCGGCCAGCTCCGGATCGGCCAGACCCAGCACGGTGACGGCGGCGGCCAGCGCGGGCAGCGCCGCCCGGGGGCGGCCGGCGGCGAGCGCGGCGAGCCCGATCGCCCCCATGGTGGCGGCCCGCACGACGCTCGGCGAGGGGCGGACCAGGATGACGAAGCCCACCAGCGCCGCCCCGCAGAGGCCTGCGGCGAGCCACGGGCCGGCCCGCGCCCAGCGGGCCAGCAGCAGCACCGCGCCCACCACGATGGCCACGTTGGAACCGGAGAACGTCCGGTAGAGGGGTGAGTTGCAGAGCCTCCCCGGTAGGTGCGGGAACACCTCCGGGGCCCTGACGGACGCTGGAGGTCCGCCACCCCATGAGTGTAGAAGCCGTGTCATGGGCGCTCAACGATGCGCCCGACGTGCCCCCGTCCTGCCTGGCTGTGCTCATCGGTCTCGCCAACCACGCACACGCCAACGGCAGAGCCGCCTACCCGTCTCAGGAGAGGCTCGCCCACTACGCCCGCAAGTCGACCCGCTCGATCCGTAGCGACCTTGCGACGCTGGAACGCCTCGGCATCATTCGCAGGGGCGATCAGCGCCACGTCTCCCACCTACCGACCGACCGTCGCCCCGTCGTCTGGGATCTGGCGATGGAGCGTCGGCGGACGGTTCCCGACTCGCTCGATTCGTTCGCCGAGCCGCAGTCCGGCCGACCGACCGAAGTCCCCGAGCCTGTGGATAACCGGCCGGAAGCCCGCTTCCCCCCGGTGCCGACCGACCGGAAGCGGGCTCCCAAGCGGCCGGAAGCAGACTTCCGCAGCGGCCGGAAGCAGACTTCCACCGAACCGTCCTTGAACCATCAAGAACCATCCCCGCGCGCCCGCTCCCTTCGGGGCGGCGCTGCGCTACCGACCGACCCCCGCGCCGGTCATTGCTCCAGGCACCGCGGATCCCCTGCCCACAACTGCGGCCCCTGCTGGGCCGAGCGCCTTGGAGGTGCCGCATGAAGGCCGAGCGGATCGAGCAGTTGGTCCTGGTCCTGATCCTGACAACTGTCGGTCTCGCCGCTGGGGCTGCCAGCTTCACCCATGTCCACGACTGGACGATGGACAACAGCCCAGAGGGCACGCCTGACTGGTTCGGCTGGGCGAACGCGGTGATCTCGGAACTGATTCCGGTGGCCGACCTGCTGGCCATACGTCAGCGTCGTCGCACCGGCAGTCCGACCGGGTACCCGATGTTCCTGCTCCTGTCTGCCGCCGGCCTCTCCCTGGCGGCACAGCTCGGTGTCGCTGTCGGCAAGGTAGGCCCGTCCGGCTGGCTGCTCTCGGCGGTGCCGGCGCTCGCCTTCATCGGGCTGTCGAAGCTGGTGCTGTCGGGACTGCCAGCACCCGTGGCCGAGCCCGCCAAGGAGCCGCCCGCCGAGCTGCCGCCGACTGACGTCGAGGCGCCGCTCGATCCGTGGATCTACTCGGAGCCTGCCGTCATGCCCGAGGCTGACGTCAAGCCTGCCGCGACCCGTCACCCCGTCCGCCGCGTACGACCGAAGGTGCTGACGAACGCCGCCAAGGTGGAGGCCGCCGCCGCCGGGCTGGGACCTGACGCCAAGCCGGCTCAGGTGGCAGCCAAGGCCGGCGTCAGCGAGTCGACCGCCCGCCGGTACATGCCCAAGAAGGGCACCGGGGTGGCGTCACCATCCGGTGTGCTACCTGCCGAGATGCTGTTGATCGCGTGAGAGGATCATGCCGTGAGTGAAGGCGAACGCCGACTCAACCTGACGGTCGAGGATTGGCTGGCGATTCAGTACCTGCTCAGCCGCGAGGAGCCCGCCGACATGGACCCCGTCACCAAGGAAGCCTGGCCGATCATCCAGGACGCCGCCCCGTTCGCTCCTGGCGTCGTGCGCAGGGTGCGCCAGGTGTTCGGCCACGACCTCGAAGTCATGTACGAGGGCGAGACGTGGATCGTAATGGTGAAGTACAACGCCACCCCCGTCAGCCCGTACAACGAGCCTGACGGCCCCATGCCGGACGAGCGGAAGGGTCGACTGATCTCCGCTGGCGTGCACGGCAATCTCACCAGCATGACCGTCGAGGTGTCGGCTGACAGCAAGGCGCTGGCCGAGCGGATCGCCCTCGGTGTCGCCAGGTGGTGGGCGCACATCTACCGGCTGCCTGAGCCCGTCAGGGTGACCGTGATGGATAACGAGATACCTGAAGCATGAGAAAGCCCCGGCGCAGGGGCGATCGAAGAGCCGGAGCCGGCGCCTGACGGGCGAGTAGGCGGCAGGCCCCACCTCATGCTTCTACCCGGAATCGAGTTCCGCTGGCGTGGCTGAGGGGTCGCCCGGTTGGGCGTGTCCTCTTGACGGTTGCACGCCGTGCTCGCCCCGGCCGATGATTGACGATCAACAACGGAGGGGGCAGGCCATGTGGCTACGGAAGCGGAAGCGCGAGGAGCCGCCTCAGCGGCGATACGCGGACTACATCCCAGGGACCGAGGTGCCTCCATCTCCGCTGGCCGGTACGGCGAGCATTCGGCTAACCGTGGCCGTGGACGTTGAGACGTGGGCCCAGGCTCGGGGCAAGACTGCCGAGGAGGCTCAGCGAGTGCTACACCAGCGGATCAATGACGCCACAACGCCGATGCTCGCAGAGCTCACAACGGAGCTGGGCGACATGGCGGACTCGATCCTGTCCGCCACCGTAAGCACCGGATGACACGTCGGCATTGTCGGTGCCTCCGTTTAGCCTCCTCGCCGTGAACATGAGCGATTCCGAGGCCATCAGGCTCAAGCTCCGGGCGATGATGCGCGCCACCCTCAACGACGAGAAGGTGGGCGACGACAGCCTGGGCCAGGCGGTCGAGCTGGTGCGCAACCGGGAGTCGGTGGAGGGCGCCACCGACGAGGAGCTGCGGTCCGAGCTGCGCCGGCTTCACGACGAGCCCCTGGACCCCGACGACCCCCAGCAGGTCGCCGACGAGTTCAAGGCGATGCAGTACGGCAGCATGGGCTTGACCAGACCTGTGGCCAGAGGCCGGGCGGCAGCCAAGTTCGTGGCGAACATTCGCCAGCTGAGCAACGACGCGGCGGCCAGACCCCAACCCCGGGCCCTACTCGTCTAGCCGATCCCCGCATGACCTGCGGCTGTCCAAGGGCATGACGCGTTGGCGAGAGGCGGCCTTCTCCCGTCGGATCGTCGGGTGGAAAACCTCCGACCGCTGCGACACCGACCTGATCCTCGCCGCGCTGGAGTACGGGATCTGGTCCCGCGACGTGCGTGACGGCCAGTTGATCCATCACAGCGACCGCGGGTCGAACGGCGGATTCCAGTGGTCGTTGCAACACCTCAATCAAGGGGTGTGTGCATGGGTAGGCCACCAGGTTGGGTGACGGAGGTGACGGGCAGGCCAGCGATGCGATCGCCGGGCCGGCCGGGTGTGAACGAGCACCGGGAGGTGCGGCGGCAGTTCTGGCGTCGGATCGCCGAAGGTCTGTCGAGCGAGGAAGCTGCGGCGGCGTGTGGTGTGTCGCAGCCGGTGGGTGGGCGCTGGTTTCGTCAGGGTGGCGGTATGGCACCTTTGTCGCTGGTTCCGCCGTCGGGCCGGTATCTGTCCTTCGCCGAGCGTGAAGAGGTCGCGCTGCTCAAAGCACAAGGCAAGGGCGTGCGAGAGATCGCTCGAGCGGTAGGCCGTGACGCGTCGACGATTTCGCGAGAGCTGCGCCGCAACGCCGTGACTCGTGGCGGCAGCCTGGACTACCGTGCCGTGGCCGCGCAGTGGCATGCCGAGCGTCGTGGCCGTCGCCCGAAAACCGCGAAGCTGGCGGCGAACCAGCTGCTGCGCGACTACGTGCAGAAGCGGCTCGCCGGCACGATCACCGACGTTGATGGTCGGCCGATCCCGGGCCCGAACGTGCCGTGGAAGGGACGCCGGCACGGGCGTCGCGCAGATCGGCGATGGGGCACGGCCTGGAGCCCGGAACAGATCAGTCGGCGGTTGCGGGTGGACTTCCCGGATGATGAGTCGATGCGGATCTCGCACGAGGCGATCTATCAGTCGCTCTACGTTCAAAGCCGCGGTGCGCTGCGCCGTGAGCTGACGGCGTGCTTGCGCACCGGCCGGGCGTTACGGGTGCCGCAGGCGCGCACCCGTAGACGGGGCAAGCACTTCCTCAGCCCAGAGGTCATGATCAGCCAACGGCCGGCGGAGGTCACCGACCGGGCCGTGCCAGGCCATTGGGAGGGCGACCTGATCATCGGCCTGGAACGCTCGGCCATCGGCACGCTGGTCGAGCGCAGCACCCGGTTCACGATGCTTCTGCACCTGCCCCGCATGGATGGCTACGGTCAGCAGCCTGTGGTGAAGAACGGCCCGCCGCTGGCCGGGCACGGCGCCGAAGCGGTCCGAGACGCTATCGCCGACCAGATCACCAACCTGCCCGAGCAGCTACGCCGCTCGCTGACCTGGGACCAGGGAGCCGAGATGGCCCAACATGTCCAGCTGCGTCTGGACATCGGTCTCGAGGTCTACTTCTGCGACCCGCACAGTCCCTGGCAGCGCGGCACCAACGAGAACACCAACGGACTGCTGCGCCAGTACTTCCCTAAAGGCACCGACCTATCACGACACAGCATCACCGACCTCGAGGCCATCGCCGCCGTGCTCAACAGTCGGCCCCGCAAGTCTCTGGAGTGGAGAACGCCAGCAGAGGCCCTGGACGAACACCTAAGATCAATCCAACAGGCCGGTGTTGCAACGACTCCTTGAACCTAAGAACTACACGTCATTCCGGTTCGCCGAACGCTTACAGGACAACGGGATCCTGCCCTCCATGGGCTCCGTCGGCGACTCGTACGACAACGCGCTCATGGAGAACTTCTGGTCAACCCTGAAGATCGAACTCGTCTACCGCACCTCCTGGCGGACCCGGGACGAGGCCGAGAACGCGATCTTCGCCTACATCGACGGTTGGTACAACACCCGCCGTGTCCAGAAGGAACTCGGCTACCTCAGCCCCGACGAGTACGAGACCGCCTGGCACACCCGCCAGAACGACCCAGCCGAGCCAACTATCGCCACCCCTGCACCAGCCGGCAGCAGGTAACCACCGCTCCATCAAAGCGGGGGGAACTCACATGGCGGTCAGTCCCTCTGGCGGGGTGCAAGCCTCATGGGCGATGCGACGACTTTCACGACCTGCAACGAGTCAGGATTGAAGCGCAAATACGACTCATCCAACTCGTCGTCAGGGTCGACGCAACCTTCCGGGCCGCAAAAGATGACACAGTTCGTTCCTTCGTTCTGTGAACTTGAGGACAAGATGCCATCGACTTGCTCCGGCGACATCCAGCGCAGATACTCGGTAACAACCTGCGTAGGAACATAATCAATGTGTTCACGCCCGTCGAGTACGACAGGCTTCCGGAGATCGGCACCGAAGTCGTGAAGGAACCGCAGGTCGTAATACGATTCGCGCCCACTCTCGGTGAAGATACTCGGTACCGCCGGAAGAGCTGCAAGGTTCAGCATAGTAAGGGGCTTAGTCGTCTCGAATGACCCTACCGCCGCATGACTCCTCGAACCATGGGCTCCGATCTCCGCAACGACAGTTTCGATGTCGTCGCTTCCGTAAAACATCGAGATTCCCGCAGGGCTCATCCGGTTAGCGGACGCTTTATCTGGCGGCGGTGAGCCCAACTCCTTCGCCCCATACCGCGGCAACTTAGAATCGCCCACTAGGCGGCCACGCCAGAAGACGCGCCCAGCCGGCACCTTTACTAGCGCCCCGCTAGTCGAGATGATCTCCATCAACCTCGCCATAAATTCGACCGATGTGAACTCGTCCGGCATCAGAGAAGGAGACTGTGGGATCGCCATGAAAAGGAACCTTGTTTCATGTTTGATCCTCTGGCAGAACTCGTCCCACCCCAACCGCATTGCACGATCCGGCTGCAGCAACTGGTAGTTGCGGTAGGTCCAGGCGTTGTGGTCCACGACCTCCTGAATGGCCTCCACGACGTTCTCCTTGGCCGCGTAGCCGCAGATGTCTTCAACAACATCGTAGGAGTCAAGGACTGGACCGCCCACCCAATCGCCCTCATCGAAAGGAACACCTTCGTCGTTCGCGAGGCCGTAAATGAAGTTCACGCCGTCCATCACGACGTACATAAAGCGTTCGAAGTCGACAGCGATCGGGGCGCCATCGTCGCCTGCCTTGGCGCCACAGAACGAACATTGAGGCTCGTCAAGAATGTCTCTGACTTCCCCAACGAGACCCTCGTCGGTCAGGCACTCCAGGCAGACAGCCTGATCGCCGGTCTCACCGAAACCACGGGTGAACAGCTCATACTCGCGTTCCTTAGCCCATCCCACATTGGCATCCAACCATGAAGTCGACGATAGGTCAGCGGCGACTTTTGAGGCATGTCGGGCATAAGGACATCCGAGCACGCCGGAGACTAGACAGCGATGATCAGACTGTCGTCCCCAGCCGTTCCCCCAGGCCGCAGGACCCGGTCCACTCAAATGTTCTTGAATGTACCTGTAATCCCGATTTGGTTGAGCCGTTGCTGGACGTCGGCCGCCGCGTCCTTGTCAAGAACAAGCTGCAGCGTCCCCTGCAAGTAGCTGATCTTGCGTTCGTCGAGGGCCATGTAGAGGGTCTTGAGCAGCGATGCGAAGTTATCGGCGTCGCCGGGATTTGACAGCAGGCTGCGGGAGAAGGAGAAGGCGACCTGCTGCTCGGTTGCCGGCGACACAACATCGCAGGCGCCGCTGTGCACTGGCTTGCCGCAGGTAGCGCAGTTGGTCGAAGGCTTAGAGCCTTTCCCAGGGCCGGTTGAGCCCGGTCCACCCCCAGTACCTGTACCCGTCTTTCCGCCCGTTGGGGTCTCGCACGGCCCCTCGTGTAGGGGCTCGCCACAGGCGTCGCAGGTCTTCGGCTGCGGCTTGGCGAGCCGAAGGCCAGCGCTGTTCAAGTTGACCTGATTGGGTGCCGTGACTACCACAGGGTCACCGCCGCCGTCGACCACATCGACGAGCCCAGCTGCAACCGCGTCGTAGATCGCCTGCTGCAGATCGCGATCCCCGCCATAGAGCAGCGGCAGCCGCGGCGCGGAGTAAAACGCAGCGCGGATGTCCGAGAGCGCCCTGCCATAGTCGGTGTCACGCATGTTGTGCAGTAGTGCTCTAGGACCAAACTGACCCTGCTCGAACACCTTGTCGCGTTCCGCTAGCGCTTTCCAAACGATAGTGCCGTCAAGTGCGGTGCTGTGCTCGTCGTCGAAAGTTAGCTGGTCGAGATAGCGTTCGCCCTCGGGATCGGGCTGTGCGAGGTACACGACGTGCTGGTAGGCGCGCTTAAGCGCCTTCTCGACCTGCTCCTTAGCGCTGGCCAGTTCCTTCGTCCCAGCGGCCTTCAGGTCGGCGTCGTTCTGAACTTCAGGCGCGGCAAGAGCCTTCTGATGAGCCAAATACTCGACGGCCAACGTCCGAGCGAGTCCCCGACGCTGGGTGTTGACCACGGCGTAGACGGCACTGGAAGCCCACTGCACTGGTAGCTGCTGGGCGCCTTTACCCAAGCCCATCGCGACGGTGAGTGCCGCGATGGTTGGCTGCTCCATCCCGTTGCGCAAGCTGTACTGTGCTGGATCGAGAACGACGAGCCTACTTACGTATGCCGTGTCGAGCCCCGCCGTGGCGAGGACATCAGTGGGGCTGCGCTGAGGCTCAGCCACGACGAACTTCAGGTCGCGGAACGGCCCGCTGTTTGCCAACCGCTGGGCAAATTGGGCGATGACCCTGTCGCGCTCACCATCGGTAATGGTACGTCGGATGTTATTAACGAGCATCCGATGAGTAAGACGGGTCGACAAGAAGTAACGAGCCGGCTTGTTGTGGCCCTGCCCGCTCACGATCTCCACTGCCGACATGCCTCGTCCCGGGTTGACGAGGTCCTCCACCACCGTGTCCGCATCGGTAACGGTATAGGAGATGTTGGGCACGCTGATGGCGGCCCTAACTTCGGGACCGCTTGCTCCACGGCCACGTCCCGGCCTTAAGGTGCCGACGATGCTGGCAGGGCCCCGGCAAAGTCCTCAGGTGATGCCGAGTAGGGCCAGTGGTCGGTTGCTGTCGCGGGCGTGGTGGCGGTTGGCGGCGGCGATGTTGGTGACGCCGGTCAGGCGTAGTGCGCCGATGGCGGCGTTGCGCAGGGCTGCCATGACTTGGGGTCCGGTGCCGGTGCGGATCTGGGATCGGTCTTCGTCGTAGGTGACGTCGCGGACCCAGTGGACCTTGTTCTCGATGGACCAGTGACCGCGGAGCCAGGTGGCGAGCTGGGCGGGTTTGGCCTGGTGAACGAGCAGGTCGGTGATCGCGTAGACGGTTTCGGTGGTGAAGCGTTTCGGCTGGTCGAGGCGCCGGCGGCGGCGTCGGATCTGCAGTGCTTGGGCGGCGTTGGGGAAGTCGATCCCGGTGGAGATGGAGAGGATCTTCAGGGTGCGGATCTCTCGGCGGCCGTGACCACGGTCGCTGTCACGGGCGGCGTCGGGAACGGCCCGCCAGGGCAAGCGGGCCAGTTGGGCGTGCAGGCTGGGCTGGTTGCCTTTGACGGTGAGGATCCAGTGGGCACCGCGTTCGGCGAGGTAGGCGACGTGGTCGCGTTGGCAGTGCAGCGCGTCGGCGGTCACCACTGTGTCGCGCAGGTCGCTGAGCTGGTCGAGCAGCGGCTGGAACCGGGTGATCTCGTTCGTCTTGCCGTCGACATCGGTGCTGGCCAGCACCACACCCGTGGCCTGGTCGGCGGCGGCGAGGACGTGCCGGGCGACCGTGTCGCTGGTGCGGGAGCCACGTAACGTCTTGCCATCCACGGCGATCGCCCGGCGTGTTCCCGCCGTCGGCGCGGGGACCTGCGCGCCGAGCCAGGCACCGATCACCGCGGCCAGCCGATCGGGGTCCAGGGCCTGCAACAGCCTGCGGATCATGGCCTCTGACGGCCGCCGGCCCGCGTCGATCCCGAGCACCGCCGCGGTATCAGCGGGTAGATCAGCGACCCACTCACCGATCGCCGCATACGAGCGGTAACCAGCGACGACCGCACAGACCGCCGCCGCGACCACGGTTACCAGAGCATGCCGGACTCCACGCCGGGCACGTGGATCGGGCAGGGAACCCAACGCCGTGAGCAGGCCGGCAGCCGAGGCCACGGCAGATGTCCCGGGCGGTGCGGCAGACAACGATGAGATCAGCGATGATGGCAGCGCGGGCATGGCTCACTTCAAATAGATCAACAGGCCTCGAGAACCTCGATGATCTTCTGGAACGGCCATGCCCGCCCTGCTGCCCACACCAAGGGCGCGTCTACGCCAACCACCTCAACCCAGACACCCCTCACGACTTTGCCGGGGCCCTGACGATGCTGGCAAGGAAAATGAAGGTAGCAGCCCGTTCGGCAGCCCGCGGATTGGCATCCGACCACAACAAGGCTTGACGCTCAATGTCTTTGCGACGGGCCGTGCCGCCAGTGGCGTCGTTGTTTACGACTTCGATCTCAGCAAGGCTGCGATAGTTGGAGATGGTTCGCTCGTCTTCGACGAGCCCAGAGCCGAGCAGCGCCTCCCGCACAGCGGAGTCGCTTAGCGGTAGATCTCCAGGGCCGATGAGCGATGGCACCCACTCGCCCCCTATACCGCGCCGCTGAAGGGCGTAGACAGTCGCAGCAAAGATCCTGATGGTGGAGCGGACACGCTGGAAGCCGGTGACCTTGCTCCACTCCTCCTTAGCGATCGCCATCAGCATCGGATGGAACGGATAGCAGGCAGCCACTTCCTCATCCCAGCGGCCACGCCACTCGGCGCCAATCGGACCCCATACATTTTTCGTCCAGGACTTGTCCTGCAACACCGGCTGGTATAGAGCGGCGGTGGCGGCGAGTACCTCTGCGGCCGGCTCGGCGTCGAAAAGGCGACGGCGCAGGATGTCTGCGAAGTCGCCAACCTCGGTGACCGTAGCGGGGGTGCCATTACGTTCGAGCAGGCTATTCAAATCGTCGCGCCTAGCCTGGCCAGCGGCAGACAAGGCCGTCTTGTCCCGGTCAGACGCGATCATAACAACAAGCATCGCTACGTGCGGAACATCGTTGACGACGTCAAGCAGGGCCCGCAAGAAAGCGACATCCTGCGCCACTAATTCGGGCTTCTTCGCACCATCAAGCCCGTTACCGATGTAGTCCAAGACCTCATCGATGATAATGAGGGCCGGCCGATTAATGGCTTTGATCGCCTCGGCGATCTTGCTCTTGTCGCTCCAGTAAGGCTGGTATCGCTCGTATAGCGAGTAGTCCTTTGAAAACAACCGCCACAGGAAGCGCTCGTAGAGATTGACCGCAGGACCGTCAAGCTCCTGGGCAGACGCACCCGGCGTCATGTTGTCGCACGGGAGCACCACGACGTGCGGCCGGTTCAGGTCAGCCGGCAGGCTGCGGCCTACCTTAGCCTTCACCTGAGCCGCAACGCGGTGACCCAGTTCTGTGCCAAGCAGCGACTGCGGGTGTGCTGCAAGATGAAAGGCGCCGATACAGGCGTGCGACTTACCTCCACCCATGCCCTGGTCGAGACGCGTAACCGCCCGGGCTTTGAGGTAGTCCGGCCCACCGCCGATCCGCACAGCAATCTCGGTTAGCAAGTCAGCCAGCCGTTCGGTCGGGTGAGTGATCTCTCCGTAGTAGGCGGGGTCGGCGTACGGTGGCTTGTCCGCCCCAAGGCCATACACGGCCTGGAACAGCGACATCTGCACGTCGTCGATCTGGCCAGAAGCGCTGATGATCTCTTTGCGAATCTTCAGCGCCTTCCACCACGGCGTCACGCTGGTTACCACGTCACCCATCCTTGTGCACTCGGGCTTGCTGGTTCAACTGCTGGTTTAAGCCGCTGACTAGAGCAGCGACAGTTGGACGCTCTCGGCCTGTTGGCGTTGCTGCCGTTGCTCCTTGGCTACGAGTACGTTCTCGGCAGCGTTGGCGATGCCGTCCCGTACCCGGAGTACCCGAGTGAACGCAACGGCGTCCGGGTCGGAGTCAGGCAGCCGATCAGCGAGGAACTTCACCGCCGCCCACAGGTAGGTGTCGTTCACGCCTCCGCCAGCGGCAGCCAGCACTTCTCCCATCGCAGCGAGCCCGTCTTCAGAGGCAGCTGCAAGGGCGAGCGCAACATCGACTACTGCTGACTCCGTATTGATAGCTACCTTGAGCTGCCGAGCTGTGGTAAATCGGACGCCCTTGTCGGCGTCGGGCACTAAGTCGCGAACATCTGCGAGGTCCATCGAGGAAGCCAGCGTCTGCCAACGAAGCTCCGACTTGGCTTGGACCTGGCGGCCGTACAGACGCACCCACCACAGTGCAAACTTTGTACGAGCGTCGAACGTCTCCAGGGGGAGATGGTCGATCTCAACGGCCATGGCCTCCTGCACCGCCGAGCGCGCCAGCGGCAGGAACGTGTAGATGTCGACTGGTTCGCCCTTGGCGTTGAACACCTCGCTGTAGCGTCCAACTACCTCCATGGCCGGCCCGGCCGCTGCCATCAGCATGTCTGCCGGCGCGAGCCCCCAACGCTCCCAGTCGGGGTAACGTCGCTTGATTTCGGCCTTGATCTCGGCCTCCACGCCACCCTTCCGTCCTGCCGGACGGTTCCTCGGCGCAGGCCGGCACGCCATGGTCAGCGTCGTCTCAATGTTTGCCTTGCCTTGCTGCCCTCCGGACTCGGTGTTGGCCGGCCAAGAACCAGTCATGACGAGGTCGGCCTGCTGAATCGAGGAAAGCAGCCTCTGCCAGACCTCTGGCTCGCCGTGACCGAAAACAATCGTTACGACGCCGTCGTCCCGGACGACCTGCTTCATCTGGGCGAAGGCGCGTGCAATCAAGGTGTCGTAATGCTGCCGGTTCCGGTGCTCAGCTGGGGCATCACCGCGCACCCGCTTAACGATAATCTCCTCAGTTTTATCTTGGCATCCATGCGGGTCAGCGGTGATGCAGAGCTCCGGCCAAGTGGTGTGCAGGCACCGTTTGGCCCAAGCGTAAAAGAGGTCCGACGCATCGGCGTAGGCGATCATCTGATCGTACGGCGGGTCGGTTACGACCGCAGCGAACCGCTTCGGAGGGAACGGCAATGACGTGGCCGTCCCCCTTTGGACGTGTGCTGGTGCGCCCTGAAGGCCGCTGAAGAGATTGCGGCAGGCCGCGAGCACGTTGTCGGAGATAGAGCGCCAGGTGCCGGGACCATCGCCGATGCCCGCTTCGAAGAAATCATGAGAGAAGGTGATGGAGCCCTCGTTGACGAACAGGTCGCCCACTTGGGCGCCACCCTTGCTTTGGAAACGAGCCCCCCTAGTGGAGCGACGCAACTTCTTGACCACTACGGCCGTCGCGTACCCCGTTAGCGCGCGTACGTAGTCGTGTGAGACCCCGGCTCCGGTAAGCTCATCGCCGAGACTTGAGATTGTCCGGGCAAGGCGAATGTATGAGAGGGACTGCCGGTCAACCATGAAGTCGCCGTAGCTCTTGGCCCCATAGATACTCGGGCCGATGATGTTGTTGTTGCCCGGGGCGATGCCTTCGTCAGGCAAGGCAGGCAGCAACGGATTAAAAGGCTGTTCCGCTCGAAGGGCCTCGCTCGCGGCGCCTACCGCTTGCCGCTCTTGATCAGTCGGGACGCGGAACGCCTTACGCCCGCGCTCGTCGATGTCGGCTGCGAGGACGAGTTCGTCTCGTCCCTGCCCTTCTTGCAGCAGTCGACGATGCACCGCGAGCGGATGGACGTGGGAGCAGAACACACAGACAGCAGACTTGCCGGCGATTTTCCGGCCGTCGACAACTGCGTTCCTGAGGGTTGGCTGGTGTGTCGGCGCGCCCCTGCTGACGACAGGAGCCCACGTTCCCTCGCTTCGGTCGGCCGCGATGTGGAAGGACACTTCTTCCCGGCGAGCCCGCGGCAGCAGCAGCTCGTAGGCGCCAACGAGTGGGAATCTCCGGCCACACTCCTGGCAGGGGATGCTCACCGCCCACAGGTAGCCCCAAGGCTGTCGTCCACTGTGCTCGGGGTAGAAGTCACACATGGAGGAGGCATGGCGTCGCTGCACCTCGTCGAACACGAACTTCAGGTCATGCAGCAACCGATCGGCTGGAGCAGTACGCAGGCCGTCCGGTTGCTGGCCAAACGGCAAAACGGGCTCCTGCGACCGATCCTTGAAGGGCGCCTCTGTCAGCAGATAGCTGGCCAACACCGCCATCGGGCTGTAGTCGACGGCCTCAGTTGGCAGGCCGAGCCTGGCCGCCTCTAGCGGGATCATGCCTCGGCCAGAGAACGGGTCGAGTGTCGATGCGCCTTGAGGGTTATGACGGAGGATCTCTGACCGGACCTCGCTCCAAGCTGCGTAACGCCCAGCAAGGGCGGACCTAACCAGGTCCTGAAGCCTCTTCTGTTCCGACTCCTCGTCGGGCCACGGCAGCAATGAGCACAGTATCGCCGCCTTGGCCTGCACAGTCGGCCGCTTCGCAAACCACATGAAAAGCGCGATCTCGCTGTTGCCAGAGCCCCAGCCCTTGTCGCTGTTCTCCGACACTTCGGAGCTAGGGAACCATCGTTCAATCATTCGAGTCATGCGACGCTCCCTGGGGCGTTTTTCAGGCTGCTACCGGGGACGCGGAAGATGGCGTTGCCGGTCATGTCGGTGGAAAAGAGCGTGGCCGGATCTTCGTAGGCCCCGAAAAGTCGGCCCTTGCCGTTGGCGCACTGGTCGATGACGTAGAGCCAGTAGCCCTTGCGGTGCTGAGTGGCGATGAGCACTTCGTTACCCGTCATACGGATGCCGTCGCTGGCAGCATTGCCCGCAACGCCCTTGACCTCGATGTGGCGGATTTGGGAATGCCTTCGAGTCTCAAGATCGTAGCCGCGGCCTTCGGTGTGGACATCCTCAACTGTCCAGCCTTCGTCTTCAAGGTGCTTCTGGACGTGCCGCATGGCCACCCACTCAGAGTTGGCCTCCGCAGCTGTCGCTGGGGTTGCCGCAGGTAGTACGCGGAGGCGGCCAACGAGTTTGGGCTCAGTCAGCTGCACCTGGACCAACTTTTCGAGCTGGTCGAGCCGGTTCACGGTCTGGATCCGCAGGTGATTTCGAAGCGCAATCCGCTCGTCACGGTCGTCGATGCTGTCGGTAAGTGCGATGGGAAGGTTGGTGAGGTCCCTCCGGGCTTGGCCAAACCAGTCAGTGCGCACCTTGTGGTGCTCCTCCACCGTCGCTGCGGCCAGCGCTGTCGCAGCCGCGGTAGCGGACTCCTGTCGCGCGGGGTGAGGGGCCGTCCCCGAGTGCTCAGTGGGGACAAGGTTCGCCAGCGTCTCCCAACGCACAGCGCGAGCATTGCCCGAGTCGTCGACTTTGATCAGGGTGGCCCAGACGCTGGCACGCTTACCGTCGGACTCTGTTAGCGCTGCTTCAAAGGCGTATAGGTCGTACGGGGTGAGGCTGGTGGGATCCTCGGCCGCCCCTGAGCGGAGGACGTCTTCGGCAAGCGTCCGGTCAGCGAGCCTGATTAGATCGGCGAAACCCGGCTCTCCGGGACCGAGGGTAATGAGACCGGTCGTGTCTATGCTGACCGCCTCGCGCACCGCCTCGCCGCTAGTGGCGACATGCGCCTCGGCCCCACCGCCCAGAGTGGCTGGCAAGCTACCAGTGGTCATGCTCAGTCGCCGGAAACCGGGACCGGCCGCGGTAGCCTGGGCGGTCAGCAGTTGGGCGGCCGCGAGTCGGTCGAGGTAGGCCTCGACGATGGCGGGGTTGATGCGGGCGAACAGGTCGCGTTGGAGCAGGGTAAGTGCGGCGACGGCGTCGACTTGACTCGCAAGCCGCCGCTCCGTGTCCTTGACCTTGCGAGCGATGCGAGTGAGATCCTGAGCTTGCACAGCCTTCGCGGCGTCGATCGCAGCCTGCTTCTTGACATCGTCGTTGCCGTACAGATCGCTGAGCCACCGCTCATAGTCGACGCCGGTAATTTCTGCGACGGCGGACAGGCTGTCGAACATCTGGCCGCGCAGCTCGTTTGCAGCGGCGACGAAGTTGTCGAGCAGAGTTAACAGCGTGGCGCCTTCGCGAGTGTCGGTGGCGACGAGGTTGTAGAGGAACACGTCACGGGTCTGCCCTACCCGGTGAATACGGCCCATGCGCTGTTCGAGCCGCACAAGCGACCAGGGAATGTCGTAGTTAACCAAGACGTGGGCGGCCTGCAGGTCGATGCCTTCATTGCCGGCATCGGTAGTGACGATGATCTGGAACTCGCCACGCATGAAGGCGAGACGGACCTCGTCCCGTTCGGCGTTGCTCTGCCGCCCGGAGTACATGCGCGCGGTGTAGCCGACATTCAGCAGGCGCTGGGTGATCCAAGCGGCCGAATCGGCGTATTCGGTGAAGATGACAGCCTGCTCTGTGTTGCCCGGGTAGATGCCGTGCTTGCCGAGGCAGTCTTCGGTGAGCCTGCGCCACTTGGAGGGTTGCCAGCTTCGATCCGTGACCGTGGCCGTGATCTGGTCGATCAACGTCTTGATGCCGGACCGCTCTGCCCGTGCGGCGGTTGAACCCGCGTGTACGACCTTGGCTTCGTCGTTCTCGCTCTCGTCACCCTGGTGCTCACGGTCGGCCTTGAGGGCTGCCTCGGCCCCGCTCATCTCCCCCATGTGTGCGTATCGCCGACGCAGCGTCTCTACGAGCGCCCACAGACTGGAGGCAGCACGCTTGCCATAGACCATTCGCGCCAGCGGTTGAGCGGTGGCCGGGAAATACTGATCCACCATGTCGAGAGCGGCCTGGTAGTAGCCGAACTCGACTTTGGACAGAGGCACCCGGTGGTTGGCGGCGGTACGGGCCTTGAACAATCGGGTCTTACCGTCATAGTCAACCAAGTCCTCCTTCATGCGGCGCAGGAAGTGGATGGAGCCCGGCCGCAAGGGCGGCAGCGTTACATTTGGATCGTCTCCCGGATCGGGATAGATGTCGGGATCGACCAGGTGCAGCAGGTGCCGGAAGAGCCACTCCTTGCCGCGGTGGGGCGTCGCGGTCATCAGCAACGCTCGCGGTGTGTTCTTGGCAAGCAACCGTCCGACCTGGTGAAAGCTCTTGGCCGTGGGCGTAAGTCGGTGCGCCTCATCGAACACGACCAATTCCCAGCCGGCCTTGTCTGGGCGGATAGCGTCTTGAACTGCCGGGTTGACCGCGGCGAGTTCAAGTGAGACGACCCATAGGTCGTGGCCGCCAACCGCATCCTCACGGACGGTATTTGCAGTCAGGTGGCGGAGTCCGCCCCCCAGAAATCGCCTGAAGTCGGCGACCCACTTCGTGGCCAGGTTGGCAGGGCAGACGATGATGGCGCGCCGCACCAGCCCGAGTCGCTGCATCTCACGCAGGTACAAACCAGCCATGATCGTCTTGCCGGTGCCCGGCTCATCTGCGAGGAGAAACCGCAGCAACGGCTGAGGCAGCATTGCCCCATAGACGGCTGTGGTCTGGTGAGCGTACGGCCTGAGCTGGGTCGAAGCGATGGCACTTGACTCGGCGTTGGTAGCTGCAGCCGCCATCCAACGGGTCCACATGCCCGCTAGCACGCGCGCGGAACCTGCCCCGCCATCCGGGAAGATCGGACGTACCGTCTCTAGATCGCCCGCCCGTATCGCGACTTCGTGTAAACGGGCCTGGTCGTCGAGCAAGATGAGCGCCCAGCTCCCGTCTGAGCTTGGCAGCGCGAGCCGAACTGTGGCGAAGTCAGGTACTCCCTCCGCACACACTCGAACACGCTGCCCCTGCTCAAACACTTCTCTCCAACCTAGACGCACGGACGAGCGGCCAACGATGGGCCTACTGTTGGTCGTGGCGACCTCACGATACGAGATGGCCGGCGGCCCGACCAGCAGCGCCATAGTGCCGGCATCGCTCTTGATCAAACACCATCCCAAGCTGCATGTCAGCCTCTAGGACGGGAGCTTGCAGGTCCATCGACCATCCAGACGATGATCTTCTAGCGAAGCTACAGCGTGGGCTGCACTGCCCCGGCGACCGATCTCAAAGCTGCCCCGCAGAGGCTGAGCGACAGAAGAGAGGGTCCGGCTCGCACGCAGTGATGGGTCGAGCTGCTCCAGCCATGTCCGTGCCAACGGGCGTTGAATCGCCGCATGATGGCCCCGGCGCCTTGGAATCGGCACAACAACTACTGCACACCCGGCTACATGACTTGAATGCAGAGAGGTGGAGGCGTCACCGCCCTAGCTCGCTCGCCTCACAGGGGCGCTGGACGCCCTCGGCGCCTTGACAGGGCACAGGGCAGACCTGACGACGCATCAGATGACGGACACGCGGCGGGAAGCTCAGGACTACTTCCGCCAGTTGGACCGAGAACATGGGAGGCGGTACCCACTGACGGAGGAAGACAGAGACGACTTGGTGCGCATCATGCAGGTCGCTTGGCTGATCAGGGCCACCCGCGGCCACGGGCCGCGCTTCCGCGGCCACTCCGGAGGCCCAGTCATACAGCAAAGGGTCGTTTGCTGTATGATCATGGTGTGGCCAAGACGAAGACTGCCCCCGCCAACACCGTCGTTGCATACCTCAGGGTCTCCACCGACGAGCAAGCCGAGTCCGGTGCCGGTCTCATGGCTCAGCGTGCTGCCATGCAGGCGGAGGCGGACCGCAGGGGTTGGGTCATCGTCGCGTGGAAGGAAGACAAGGGGGCGTCCGGCAAGTCGCTCGGTGGCCGTCCCGCGCTTGCGGAGGCGCTAGAGCTGGTCGAGTCGCACCAGGCCGCCACGCTGGTTGTCGCCAAGCTCGACCGTCTCTCCCGCTCCCTGGTGGACTTCGCGGGTCTGATGGACCGGGCGCGGGCCAAGCGATGGAACCTGATCGCCCTTGACCTCGGCATCGACCTCTCCACGCCCGCCGGCGAATTCCTCGCGTCGGTGATGGCCTCTGCGGCCCAGTGGGAGCGGCGCATCATTGGGCAGCGAACCCGCGAGGGCCTGGCGGCGAAGAAGGCCGCTGGCGTCCGCCTCGGGCGACCCGTCACTCTGCCTGCTGAAGTGCGGCACCGCATCCGGAGCGAGGCGAACAGCGGAAGCAGTCTGGCCTGCATCGCCCGCGGCCTCAACGCCGACGAGGTGCCTACGGCGCAGGGTGGCAAGAAGTGGTACCCCTCCACGGTCAAGGCTGTCCTCGCCTCGCAGCATCCGACGGTAACCGCAGCGGCGGGAGCGTGAGCACGGTGAGTGTCGGTGATAGCGGCGATACTCCCGGCGTGGACGCGCAGACAGCAGTTGATGCGGAGATCCTTTTCGGCTGGCCGGTCGAGGCGATCGACGAACTTGCTGCCTTGAGCAGGCAGGCGCACGCTGGCTCCATCTCGATTGGAGACTGGCGCAGCCGCGACCGCGAGATGCGGGCGCAACTGCCCCCACTGTCCGACCACGACAGGAAGTCCGTAGCTGACCTGAAGAGAGAGCTCATCCGCTCCGGCGGATACGAGAGCGACGACGGCGACCGGCTCTTCTCCCGCCTTCACGCCATGATCACTCCGGCGCCAGACAATGCCAAGCTGCGGCAGCGGCTAACCCGTGTTGCCGACCTGCGCAAAGAGTCCGATGCCGAAATGCAAGCGTCACTGGACAAGGGACGCGAACGGATCCTCCGCTGGCTACGCGAAGAAGGCGACGACGACCGCGACCCGGTAACGATGCTGCCATGGTCGTTCATCGCCCAGTTCCGCGTGGTTGATGAACCGAAGCTGGGGCCACTGCCGCAGCCGATCAACGCAGCGAGGAAGCGGGCCCTGGAGCGGGCAACCGTGGAGCAGGTAGCTGAGGCACGCGCGATGAGTGGTCAACGAGTGGATGCCCTTGCCGCAGCCTCATCCAACATGGCGCTCTACGCGCTAACCCTGTTTCCGAAGCTCCTCATCGAGGCCGACCCAGACGACCCGAAGGCTGCAGAGTTGCCGCACGCGATGCGGGACCTCTGGGACAACCCGGCGACTCAGCGAGCTTTGCGACGAGAAACGGCGGACGGATGGCCGCCGGAATACGAGTAGCGGTGCGGTGCTGCAGTCGTAGCCGTGGTGGGCGCCCGGTCCTTCATAGTGATTAAGCGCGGCGCCTGATCGAGTGCGTTCAGTGGCCGGCTACGAGACCAGCCTCCTCCTCGGGATGAGCAACCGCCCACCAGCCGTGCCTTGCGGCGCCTCCGCTCGATAGAGAAGCAGGCCACGCAAGAGGAGGACGGGATGAGCGCCGCCAAGAGAAGCCGCCGTGAGGAGCGTGCCGCAGCAGAGGAGGCAGCCCGCGAGGCGTGGATTCAGCACCACCTCGCTAAGGCCCCTACACGGACATGGGAGCGGTGGGCGGCCTCCAACGCCTGCCTTGGCATCAAGGTCACGCGTCGAGAGAGTGCCAGCCCATCGACCCAGCCACCGTCGAGTGCAGTGAGGACCCGTTCTGTTGTCCAGCCGACACTGCCAACGCCATCAGCAGCGAAGCCGACGAGATCCCCCGATAGTCCGATCAACGGGGAGGGAAGCGTCACGCCGAAGGTGAGCCTGAGCGAAACGGCGATCAACTTGCTAGGGGCCGCCAACCAGGGCGATCTAGACCTGGGCGACAACGCCGACCTGCACCGCCAGTCGCTCACGTACGCGGTCCTCGCTGTGGCTGAGGAACTGCGCCAGCTCAGGGGGGCTATGAACGGTGTTCAAGAGATGTTGAGGGATCAGAGCGGGATCGGCGCGGGCGATCACATGAGGCGGATCAACGGCTGGCTCAAGGACATCGCTGAGAAGTCTTGAGCCGGGCCGTTGGCGAGAGATCCGCTCGGCCAACAGGCCGCACCCTTGATCGGCAGATGGCCTCAGGCGCTGTCCGCAACCTCGAAGGACTTCGAGAAGCGGCTCCAGCCGTCGTCCGGTGACCAACGGAAGCCGTGAGGAGCACTCCAGGTGCTCATGACCCAGGCATGCGTCACTGCGGGCGGCAGAGTCGGTGGCACGGTCGGCAGGGGTGCTTCGGGCCGCATGAGGAGTTCGGCGGCAGCGAACGGTGCGGTGGTGAACCCTGGCAGGATCACGAAGAGGTGCCGTTCTGCCGCTCCGGATCGCTCAAGCTTCCGGAGGTTGTCGGCCTCGTGAGGTTCAAGCATCCAACCGCTCAGCCACTCAGCAAGGGCATCGCCCGTATCGGCAACCCACCCGCCGGACCTCTCAAGAGGTAGTTCGATGTTGACGTAGATGCTCCCGGGGGAGTCCGTTCCTGCTTGATGGGCGTGGACTACGCCGAGTTCGCCAAGCCAGGCGGAGAACCGATCGGTTGAGTGGCGGTATCTCGGAACCTCGCGAACACCGCGCCGCTCAAGTTCGGCGAGCAAGATCGGGAGTTCTGAGCGCAGCCTCTTCGCACGAGCCGACGGTAGTAACGCGACGGCCCAGCCACCCGCGAGATCCCGCTCGATCCACCGCTGACCCGGCCGGTACATCAGCTTCCACAGGGCGATCGACTCACCATCGGCAGCCGCCGTCACCTCAACCGCTCCGAACCGCCAGCCACCTCGGATCAAGTCGAGGTCGTGCATGCTGCCGCGAGAGTTGTCGTCGTGCTGCTTGACTTCGACGCCTGGGAGCGCCCCCTCGACGCAGGCCTTGACCCACTGCTCTTCATCGCGAAGGCCTGTCATGCTTGTGACTATCCGTCACCCCTCCGACAACCGCCGTTGAAGACTACATAGGACTGGCGCCACACCGATCCGGGAGAGCAATGGCAGAGCGACGGACGCGGGTGGTTCGCCCGTGGGTGTGGGCTCTTGGCTGCCTCGTGGGTGTGCTCCTACTCGCGTTCGCGCTTGTGGTGGGCCCGTGGCTGCTGACCCGTCACCCACAGAACGGCCTGACGGCTGAGCAGGCACTCAAGGCGAAGAACGACGTACGGACCACCCTGGTCCAGGCCCTCGCCGGACTCGCCGTGGCCGGCGGCCTAGCCGTTACCTACGGCACGTATCGGCAGAACCAGCGAGACCAAGCGGATAGGCGGACGGAGCAGGATCGTCTCTACCAGCTCAGCCAGGCCGAGCAGGCAGACCGGCGGGCCGAACAGGACCGAGCGCATCAGCTGAACCTAGCCACACACGTAAACGACCTATACACCAAGGCGGTCGAGCAGCTCGGACACACGCAAGCTCCCGTACGGCTCGGCGCCCTGTACTCGCTGGTGCAACTCGCACAGGCCAACCCCGAGCACCGACAGACAGTGGTGAACGTGCTGTGCGCGTACCTGCGCATGCCCTACAGCCGGCCGGAGGACTTGCCGGAGCCGGCTACTCCGGCAGAGCAGCGGGACGCGAGCCAGGAGCTGCAGGTGCGGCTTACAGCCCAACGTCTCCTTGCCGAACACCTCCGCGCACCCGGGGGCGTCTCAGGGGAGGAGGCGCAGGACAAGCCGCCCTCTCCGGATGAGCCGTTCTGGCCGGGCATGAACCTCGACCTGACCGGCGCTGCACTCATCGACTTCAGTTTGATGAGGGCATCCGTTGCCTCGGCCATTTTCGAGAGGACGACCTTCAGCGGGAGAGGCGGGTTCGACGGCACGACCTTCACCGGCCTCGCGTGGTTCAGAGGTGCGACCTTCAGTGGCAGGGCATGGTTCTTCGGGGCTAACTTCAGCGGCGACGCCTCGTTCGTCGACGCGCGCTTCGACGGCGAGGCCTTGTTCCACAGAGCGATCTTCGCCAGCGACGTCAAGTTCGACAAGGCCATCATCAGCGGGAACGCAATTTTCGACAAGGTCATCTTCGGCGGAGACGCCCGGTTCCATGCGACGACCTTCGGCGGCAAGGCCGCCAGTTTTCGTGAGGCGACTTTCAGCGGCGATACCTCGTTCGCCGATGTGCGCTTCGACGGCGACGCCCGGTTCCACAGCGCGACCTTCATCGCCCACGCCTGGTTCACAGGTGTGACGTTCGCCCAAGCCGCCTCGTTCTGGAAGGCGACCTTCGACGACGCTCAGTCGTTCGGCCACGCACGCGTGCTGCACCTCGATGACCCGGGCCTCAACGAGGGCGGAGAGGAAGGGCGCCGCGTCTGGCCAGACGGATGGACCGTTCGCCCCGACGCGAAGGACCCGACGCACGGCACGCTGGCCTTGTCGTCGGAAGGCGTGGGGGTATGACCCCTTGAGTCTGCTGCCCGCTCGGACTCCTCAAGGAGCGACGGCAAGGGCTCGATTGGCGGCAGATCGACGGACAGCACTAGACCAGGAGCCGACGCCGAAGGCGGCGCCAAGTTGGTAACGTGCCCCGTTGACGTGCAGGCATCGATACCAGGGCGGGCAGTGTGACCACCGCAGACAAGATCACCGTTGGTGTCGCCATCGCGACCGCGCTTGGGGTCGGTGCCCTGATCAAGTCTTGGGTAGACCACCTGTTGTCCCGGGGTGAGAAGAAGGTCAGCATCGCTGACCAGTCAGTGCAGACGGCCGCGACGGTGATGACCATGCTGGACGGCCAACTGAAACGCGTGCAGGAGGCTCTTGACAAGGCGCAACAAGAGAGCGAGGAGTTGCGCTTGACCCTGGCGGAGACCAAGACCGCCAAGGGGAAGCTCAGCGAGCAGCTGAAGGAAGCGAAGAAGTCCCTGCAAGGCGTGAACGTGCAGCTCTCGAACGCGAGCAGCGCGATCGGCGCCATGCAGGGAGACGTGCAACAGGTCCGGGCCTCGGGTGGACTCGGCGGTCTGGCCGCTCAATCGAGGGCAGGGCGGGAGTTCTTAGACAGCTTTTTGAAGACTCACGGCGCTACAACGATCGCCCAGATAACAGGTTCTGCCGGGAGCCACGGATCGGCCGACCCCGAGGCGAGATCCCATCGCTGATCAAGCCAGGAACACCTGGGGGTACGACCCCTTAGCCGAGGAAGCCGCACCGCCATGTCTTAGCAGCCAAGATCCTGCCACAGTTCGAAGGTCGATCTGTTAACCCGAAATCGACTCTGAGCTGCCTGCCGATACGCGCCATGAGCAACGTGCGTAACGGCCCTTAATCCGGGCTGTTTTCGACGACCACAGCAGGGCGCAGGGCCTCCGTAGAGACTCTGCCCCCTGCGACGAGCCAGCTAGGCAGCGGGCTTGCTGACCAACACGAGCTCGACCGCGACGGGGTTGGGGTTGATGATCTTCTTGGCGGTAGGCGATAGGTGGTGGACCTTCTCCAAGACGAGGAATGGCGGCGGGGTGGCCGCACGTGGGATGGGCTGCAAGCCCTGAATCGGCCATGATCATGGGATGGACATGGGGAACCCGCAGGAGGTCAGGGACGAGTTCGAGGCGATGATGGTTGACGCCGAGCTGGCGACGCCAGGTCAGTTGCCTCAGCACAAGAAGGTCGGCAAGTTCGCGGCCAACGCCCGGCGGCTCAGGCTGGGAGAGATCACTCCGCAGGAGTTCGAGCGGATTATGCGGAAGGACGAGGAGGGCTGACGGCGCCTGGATCTCCTCCGACCACCAGCGCCGCTCCGCGTGGGTGCGGCGCTTCTTGCTGCGCAACGACCTCGGCGGGCTCGCGCTCGGACTCCGCGGGGTGAGCAGGTGGCGAGCCTCGGCCAGCTTCTCGGCGGCGAGCCGAGACAAGGTCTTCGTGCTCTTGGTGTTGTGCTTGGTCGACACTGGCAGTACTCCTTGAGCTTGGTGTCCTGATGCGCGCCAGCTGGCGCGCAGCGTTGTCGACCCACCGCCCAGCCCGAGTAGTGCCGGTGCCGAGTTGTCTTGACTGGTCGTTCGCGCCCTGATGGGCGCGCGATCAGATCGCCGGCGGTTCGCAGGTCAGCCGAACGACGGCGCGAGCAGTTCCGGCTGACGCTTCAGCAGGATGTCCCGCTCGATGAAGTTGATCGACTCATGGCGGGCAAGCTTCGCTCCGGCTTCCGCCGTTATCGCGGCCTCTGCTTCGTCCCACACCCGGTCGACCCTGGCTCGCTGTTCTGGCGTGAGTGGATCGCGATACAACCCTGTCCGGCTTACTCCTCGGTTCGCGCCGCTGCAGTTGTCCTGAGAGTTGGTCGGCCACGAAGTGGCCGGCTCGGAGAGTTGTGGTGAGAGTTCCTTGAGAGTTCGTGTGCCAGTAGTGGCACCGAGTCGTGTCGCCACTGGCACCGAGTGGGTCTCCGCTGGCACCGAGTCGCCCCCGCTGCCGGCACCCACTTCGGGTGCCACTGGCATCGAGTTGAGCCGCTCGGCGAGCGTCTGCCCACGTCCGGACGCACATAAGTGTCACTATGGTGTCTCCACCAGTGGCACTTTGGACTAGTTGCTGGCACTTTGCGGGTATACGGTCCGGAACATGAGCCGCATGACAGCCGGCAAGCGTCACGCCCAGGAGCTGGAGGCTCTGGAGCTGAGCAACGCCGGCCACTCCATCGACGTGATCGCTGAGCGCCTGGACATCAGCGCCAGGACCGCCGCGCGACGAGTCCGGGCCGCCCTCCAGCGCATCCCAGCCCAGGAGGCGGACACACTCCGCCGCCAGTCGGAGGCGCGCTTCAACGGCTGGATGCGCCGGGCCAATGTCCTCCTGGCGACGGAGGACCTGTCCATCCAGGACACAGTGAAGGTCTTGGGTCTTCTCCTGTCCCTGGAGCGGGAGCGGGTCCAGCTCTACGGCCTCCGCCTCCCCTCCGCCGTGGTGGTCCAGCATGAGCTGGGTCCCGGGACCCAGGACCTGGGACTCACGACGGTCCCGGGGGTCCACCGATGAGCCCCCTGGCGTTTGGACCCGGACGTGGGACCCACCGGGTCCTGGGGATCAGCGGGACCCAGGACCGCTGTAGGACCCACCGGGTCCCGCTGGGTCCCGGTCGGGTCCAGGAGGTCCCCGGTGAGCGGGCGGCGGTCCTTCGCCTGGCCGCTGATGCCGCTAACCGACTCCGTGAGGACGGTGTGACCCTCCCCCGGCTTCGCCCGGTGACGGAGCGCCAGGCCCGCTGCCCGGAGTGCGTCCAGGAGGCCGCCCTGGCCGCCGTGGCCCGCCTCCGTGGAGAGGATGAGGACTGGTGACCCGCAACGAAGAGGCCGCGAAGGCCGCCGCCCGCCGCCGCCGGCTGATGCTGGGCGTCCCGGAGGAGGCGGACGACTCCAGCGGCCAGGAGAAGGCGAAGGAGCCGGCCGGCGTCCCCGCGCTCAATGAGGCCGTGAAGGCCCTTGGTAACGAACTGTTCCCCACGCCCAGCGCACGCCGCCGGGCCATGCTCGGACTGAAGGAGAGCAACTGATGATCACGGATGAGCGGGTCCGCTACTCCCCGGAGCTGGGCGTCTGGACCGTGAACATGAGCGGCATGACCGCCGTGAGTCCCGCCCAGGCGGAGCGCATCCTGGGCTGGGCCATGTTCCAGGCCAGGGAGGCGGAGGCCGCGCTGGACGGTTGCACGTGCGACCCCGGGGACCAGTTCTGGGACGGCCCGAACCGCCGGGTCCCCACGTCGCCGCACGCCCACTTCGTGGCCCAGACCCGGGGGGCGGACAGCCGGCTCATGGTCATCGGCCACGGTGGCCAGATTCAGGCGGCTCCCATGACCGGCCAGGAGGTCCAGGGCCGGACCTGTCCGCTCCGCAACCAGGCTGGGGAGCGCCGGGCGGCGGAGCTGGTGGAGCGCGGCGGCCTGGAGGAGCTGTGGGGGCTCACCGTGGCCTTCCCCGCCGGAGCCGGCCCGCTCCAGCCGCTGGGCGCTGGCGAACCAGCGCCTGAGGTCTGGGAGGCGGAGCCGGTCCGCTTCAGCGCCGCTGGCCTCCACGTGAGCGTCCCGGGTCGTCACGTCCACCCCGCCGTCCAGCCCTCCCTGGCCGCGTACCGGGACCTGTCGCTGAAGGCGGCGGAGCTGGACCAGGCCGCCCGGGAGGCCCGGGACCGGGCCCAGAATGCTCCGCGTGACCTCCGCCGGGAGGCCGCCCAGGCCGCCATCTCCGGGCGGACGACGGACGCCGCGAAGGCCGCACAGTCCATCCGGGACCTGGAGCTGGAGGCGGAGGCCGCGAAGGCGGTAGCGGACGGCACGGAGGACGCCCTGGAGGCCACCCGGGCCGCTGTGCTGAAGGCGGTGGAGGGCAACCGGGCGGAGTGGCTGGCGTACCTCAGCGGCCAGGGCCGGGCCGCGCTGGGCCGCCTGGACGCCGCCCTGGCCACGCTGGACGCCGCGCTGGGTGACCTGGTGGCGGTGGACACCATGCGGGCCAACGTGGAGAAGCCGCTCCACGCGCGTCAGGTCTTCGCCCAGGGCTCCGCGCTCTCCGGCCAGGTGAACGCTTCGCGGGCCACCACGCGGGAGGCCCGGGAGAAGGTGGCGGAGACGTTGGCCCCGCTGTCCCGCTACGCCACGAAGCCGGAGGCGAAGGCGGCCAGGAAGGTGAAGGCCGCCGCCTGAGCCCCCGTACGGACCACGGCCCGCCCCCATGCCTCCGGGGGCGGGCCGTTCCGTGTCTGGTCTCCTGGCGCTCAGCTCTCCGGCGGCGGAGGTTCGTCCGCTCCCCTGGCCTTCCAGGGCTGGTGCTCCGTGATCCAGCGCTCCACGTCCTCCACCAGCCAGACGGTCCCGCCGGCCAGGTGATCGAAGGGCTCCGGGAAGTCGGGCCGGGTGGTGAGCTGGACTACCCGGACGCGCGACACGCCCAGGCGCTCCTGTAGCTCCGCGCTCCCATACAACCTCCGCTGCCAGGCCATCCCCTGAGCATCACTACGGCACCCCCTTGCGGACCTGAAAGCCCTCGTGGGATCACCCGTAGGCGCTGTTCAACATCAGTTATGATGCGTAGCCAGTCCACTTCCATACTTGACAGGGGGTAGGCAAATCCGGTCCCCTGGACGGGCAACACACCGGGTAGCGGTCCGGGTACGCGAGCGGGGCTCCGTGCCCGGACCTGCCGTTTCAGGAGGTGGAGCTGTGCCCATGGATGACGGTCCCGTGACCCCGGCCCTGGTCCTCTGGACCGCTAAGCGGGTCATCACCCAGCACCGGGAGCCGGCCCAGGACTCCCGCGCTACTGGCCGTTGCGCTCAGTGCCGGGACGCCGGATGCGACATGCTGAGCTGGGCTGTCGGCGTGGTGAAGGCTCACCGCCTGGCCGCCAATGCTCAGGCGGAATCGGGCTCCTGATACCCCAGCTCCGCCAGCAGTTCCCGCGACCGGAGCACTTCAATGCCCAGCCCCAGTGCCCGGGAGCGGAGGGAACCGCCCTTCTCTTCATTGGTCACCAGCGCGCACCCCTCCACCATGCACGTGTGGGCGATCAGGGCGTCATTGGCGTGGGTCAGGTCGCTCCTACCCGCCCTAAGCGCGTCGATGGAGGCAACATCGTTGCTGAGCCGTGCGCGATCCAGCGCGGATGCCCCGAGGATGAAGCCTCCCGTTGGCGTGTCCTGGACTAGCTGAAGGACCCTCTGGAGCTTCCCCCGGCGCTCCTCATCAGGAGTGGCCGCCAGCTCCTCCTCCAGGATGTGCGTCCCCAGTAGCTTCAACTCCCCGGACTCCACCGCCCGCTTCACCACTTCGAAGGCTCCGGGCAAATCCACCAGGGGATCAACGCCGTTGCAGTCCAGCACGACCCGTCTCATGGCCGGAGAGGCTACTAGCCCAGTCCGTCATTGCTCCGCCGCGCACTGACGGATGCCATTGCGCGACGGGGAAACTCAGCGCCAGATAATCTCGATCCCGTCCGTGCTGGACCCCGGTCCGCGCCGGCCCCGGTCCACCCGGATCTCCATGAGCAGGCGGACAACGGTCCGGCGCGCGTCCGGGCTGAGTGCGTCCCACGCCTTCTCCACGTCCGCCGCGCTCACCAGTTCCCCGAGCACGGATGCGCGGTCCGGCGGTGGGGCGGCGGCGGCCTCCAGCGCGGCCAGCTCGGGGCGGAGCTGGCCCGTGATCGTGGCGAGCTGGCGGGCCGTGATGACCCCGGCCGCGAAGCTGGCCGCAGCGTCGTCGAGCCGCTGCCGTACCTGCTCCGCCGCCTGAGCGGCCCGTTCCCGCTCTCCCCCGTCATCGTCCGGGGTGAGCAGGGCGGCGGCATCCGGTCGGCTCAGGCGCGCGATCACCACCGCCTCCACGTACTCCTCCAGCCGGTCCCGTCGCCGGCTCACCGTCATCAGATTGAAGCCAGCGAGGCGGTGGTGCAGGTTCGCCTCCCGCCGAGCGGAGGGAAGGTGGAACAGGACCGGCTACGCCCAGGTGCTCATCGCGTAGGGGCGTTCGTACTTGGCGATCTTCTCGGTAAGGACGTCCAGGCGTTCGCCGCTGGTGCCGTACTCGAGGAAGAACGGCACCGCCCGGCCGCGCTCGGTCCACATCCCGGCGCCGTCCGGGCGGGGCAGTCCGGCGGGTCCGTGGACCATCATCTGCGGGTTGCCGCCTTTGCGGTAGAGGACGCCGGGTTCGTGGTAGGCAGCTGCCAGCGGATCAACTTGCCGCCCGGGTAAGTGCGGGCGTGGGCGGCGAGGTCGATGAAGACCTGGTTGCCGGCGAGCAGGTGCGGGAGGTCCGGTCGGCGGGTGAGGGACTGTTTGCGGCGGCGAGCTTGGTCCCGGCGTGGTCGGCCGAGTCCGCGTTGGACGCGGACGTGGTCGTAGCCGAGCTGGTCCAGGACGTAGTGGTAGGGGTAGGAGCCTCCGTCGGCTTTGTTGGGCCGGAACCGGTCCACCGCCCGCAGCAGCGTGAGGCGGCGCAGGCGGCGTTGGGTGGAGTCCAGGGACGGGAACAGGGCGGCGGCGATCTGGTCGGTGGTGAACACGCCGTGGTCGTAGAGCCAGCCGAGGAGCCGGTCGTCGCGGGCGGTGATGCTGGCCTGAGGCCGCAGCAGCGGATCCGAGGTCTGTGTGGGTTTACGCATGGGCAGCCCCAGGGGGGAGACCCCAGAGCTGAGGGTCTGTCTGGAGCCGATCAGAGTCGTTGTGAGGGGGGTTGACCTGGGCTGCGAGCGAGGACGGAGGGTCAGGTTGGGGGTCAGGATCAAGGCGGACGGTCGAACGGGGATCGGCGCTGACTCCTACACTGCCGCGCACACCGGGCCCGGCGTGACGACACGGTGAGAGTGTGTGTGAGGCGGGCCGGTGACGGAAGCGGCGACGCGGCTGAGATTCGTCATGTGGGGTGATCACTGTTGTTGCTCCAAGGTCAGAGGTGTGGGTGTGCGGCGGGTGCACCGGCCGCTGTCGCGGACGGGAGCGCGTGGACAGGTCCGGTCAGGTTCTGTCAGCTCGCGGGCCTGCTGACAGGCGCGCAAGCTGGTCTGACAGTGGCGGCTCGCTCTGACAGAAGCCGCAGGTTGGGGTTCTGTCACGCGGCCTCCCCCGGTGACAGGTTCGGTGCGGGTGAGGTGGTCTCGGCGCGCAGGACGCGTACGAGCGCCGAGGCGGTGGCGTTGGACAACTGGTGTCCGTCCGCGCGTAGCTGTCGGGCGAGGGCCTTGCGGGACATCGGCGTTCCCTCGACGGTGAGGGTGCGGGCGGCGGTCCGGGCGGCCGGGACCAGCGCGGTGACCTCCGGACCGCCGTCATCGGCCGACGGCTGGCCGTCCGGGCGGTCCGGGACCACCTCAGATCGGTCTGCGGCGGCGGGGACCGCGGTCGTGCGGTCCCGGACGGCGGCAGTAATGGTGGCGAGCGGCTGGCGGTTGTCCGGGACCGACGCGTCGACGGTCAGTGGCGGTCCGGGCTCCGTCCGCACGGGCCGGACGGTCGACGGGGGTGGGGCGGGGTCGGCGCGGCCGAGGGCGATCTTCACCATCGCCAGAAACCGAGCGCTGGCAGGGCGGCGGCGATCCAGCCGATCAGCGACGCCTCGGCCTCGACGACTTGCGCCGCCAGCGACAGCAGCACCGCCGCGACCAGCATCGTGGCGGGGATCGCGACGTTCTTGCGCAGGCACCGGTTGCGGCGCAACTTCAGGCCAGCGGCGATCGAGGTCAACTCCAACACGATCGCGTCGGCCCAGGCCAGCCAGCCCGGCTGACCGTGCGCCGCGGCGACGGCATGTACGTGTGTGAAGGACGCCACGCCGGCCGTGGCCCGGCGCTCCCTGTACTTCATGCCCGAGGGTGCACAGGGGGTGGAGGTCCCTGCGGTTCACCACTCCGGACGCCACCGACGACCGACTGCACGAGGTTCGTACCGGGACGTCGCCGGCCGGTCAGCCGGACCCCGGTGAGGGTCGGCGGATGACCGTACTCACCCTCAACCACCTCAGCGCGGGGCACCGTCGGGCTCACCCCCGAGGAGGTGGACGCGCATCGACGTGAAGGCCGACGGCGGCGTCGAGCGGGCCGCTCGGAACACCCGGTGATCAAGCCCTCGTGGCGCTGCCGGACCTGCCGGATCGCCTGGCCCTGCTCGGCCGCGAAGCTGCGTCTCCTCGGCGAGTACCGTCATGACCGCCCGGCGCTGCTGATTCACCTGGCGTCCCTTCAGGAGGAAGCCGCGGGTGACCTCACGGCGCTGAACCCGAGCAACCCGCCGACGAACCTCACTGACCGCTTCGTCGACTGGCTCGCGTCCGCTGAATCCACTGTTAGCAGAGTTGTCACGCCAGCTGGCGGTCAGCGGTGGCGGCGCGTCCGCTCGCCGAGCGCGCCCGCCGTCACGACAAACCGCTCTCAGTCGAGCGACCGATTGTATTCGTGGAAACCGACGGCCTTTCCGTCCCGAACCATGATGTGAATGCAATGCCGGGCCGCGTAGGGCTCGTTGAAAGCGACACCCCGAGCCCAGTCCTCGATGACGACGCGATCCTCGGCGACGGTCTTGTGAATGACCTCGACCCTGTCGAATCGACTGGTGCCGGGGGTGAAGGCACTGAAGAATGCGACCAGTTTCTCCCGCCCTTCGGGCCCGGTGAAGTGGCCGGTCTGCGGCGCCGGCAGAATCAGGTCCACCTCCGCGCCGAAAAGGTCGAAGAAGCTCTTCCACGACCCGGTCTGGAACCCCTGGATCAGGGCGTCATACGCCTGGTCGCCGATCACCCGGACGTCGTCGTTCATCGTCTGTTCCTTCCGAGTAAATTCCGCACTGGGACATTCTGCTCGACGAGTGCCTGCCCACGGGCGCCGTTGGCTACGGCAAGGCGACTGCTACCTGGTGGTCGGCGGGCGGGATCACCCGCTCGCCCGGGTCCCGGGGATACCCGCCGTGCGCTCGGAGAAGGTCTGGGCGTCGGCGGGCAGCTCGGCTACGTCGGTATGGGCCATGACGCCACCGTGGTCAGCGGGCCTCCGGGTCCAGGCCCAGCACGGCCCGTCCCCCGTCCACCGGCAGCGTGACCCCGTTGATGAAGCTCGCCGCTGGCGACAGCAGGTACGCGACCGCCTCCGCCACCTCGTCGACCGTCCCGATCCGGCCCACCGGGTGCAGCCGGGTCAGCTCGGCGTCGATCCACTCGGCCTGGGTGGGCTCCCGGGCGGCCAGGAAGTCGCCGTGCCGCTCGGTGGCGATCGAGCCGAGCGCGACGGCGTTGGCGCGGATGCCGTGCCGCCCGTACTCGACGGCCAGCGCGCGGGTCAGCCCCTCCACGGCGGCCTTCGCTGTCGAGTACGGCAGGGCGCCCGAAACCGGCCGGCGGGCCTGGTGCGACGAGACGTTCACGATGGCGCCACCCGCGCCGGCGGCCAGGAACCGGCGCACGGCCACGGCGGCGCCCACCACGGCCGGGCGCAGGTTCTGCCCGATCAGGTCGAGCACCGCGTCGGCGGATGCCGAGTGCAGTGCCGCGTCCCGGAACACCGCGGCGTTGTTGACCCAGCCGGTCAGCGGCCCGGAACGCTCCGCCAGGTCGGCGGCGTGCTGGGCCACTTGTTCGTCGCCGGCGTCGCCGATGACCGCGACGAGCCGGTCGGCGGCCGGGTGACCGGCCAGCCAGTCGACCGCGTCGGCGTCACGCTCCACGACGACGGCGGTGGCGCCGGTCGCCACGAGTCGTTGCACCACGGCCCGGCCGACGCCACGGCCGCCGCCGGTCACCACGCACGACGTGGACACCGGCTCAGTCGCCCGGTCTGCGGTGGACGACGACGCAGGCCAACCCCGGGCCGGCGTGCGCGGCGACCACGGCGCCGGCCTCGGAGACGTACGTGTCGTGGAGCCGGTCGCCGAGCCGCTCAGTGAGCGCGGCGAGCAGCGCCTCGGCCCGCTGTGGCGCGGCCAGGTGGTGCACCCCGAGGTCCACCTCGTCGTCCCCGGCCGCCTCGACGGCCAGGTCGACCAGCCGGGCCACTCCCCTGCTGGCGGTGCGCACCTTCTCCCGCAGCACGATCGCTCCGTCCGGCATGTGCATGATGGGCTTGACCGACAGGGCGGTGCCGAGCAAGGCCTCGGCGGCGTTGATCCGGCCGCCCCGGCGGAGGAACTCCAGCGTGTCGACGTAGAACCAGACGGTGGTCCGGGCGACGGCGGCGAGGGCCGCGTCGCGTACACCGGACAGGTCGGCGCCGGCTTCGGCGGCGGTGGCGGCCGCGATGGCCGGGAAGCCGAGCCCCATGCCGGCCGAGCGGCTGTCCACGACCTCGACCCGGCCGTCCAGGTCGGCGGCGGCGAGCCGGGCCGCTTCGACCGTGCCGGACAGGCCGGCGGAGAGGTGCACCGAGACGACACCGTCGGCGCCGGCGTCGAGGAGCCGGCGGTACGTCTGGGCGAACTGCTCGGGCGCCGGCCGGGAGGTGCTGGCCGTGACCCGCCGGCCGCTCAGCGCCAGGGTGGCGTCGGCGGGCTGGGTCTCCACCCCCTCCAGTCCCTCCGCGCCGTTGAGCACGACGGTCAGCGGCACGACGGTCAGTCGGTGCGTCTGCACCAGGTCGGGTGGAAGGTAGGCGGTGGAGTCGGTGACGACCGCGACGGGCATGCCCGGCACGCTAGTCGATCGGGGCGTTGAACGCCGAGGCGCCGGCGCGCGCCGGGCAGTGGGGCCGGCCGGGACGGGGCGGTGTTCAGACCGCGTCGACGACGGCCGGGACGGTGATCAGGCCGACGTTGTGGGCCCGCAGCTGCCAACCCCGGACGTCGTCGTGTCGCAGCTCGGTCCAGTGGCAGTTGGCCAGCGAGCCGATGCTGCGCAGCACGCCGGCGTCCCAGCCGAGCAGGTGACCGACGCCCTGCCGGGAGCCGCCACCGTGGGTGGCGATCACCACGGTGCCGCCGGGTGCCGCGTCGGCGGCCTCCTGCAACGCGGCGGCGACCCGCTGGCCCAGGTCGTGCAGGGGCTCAAGGTCCGCGCCCGGGGCCGGGTCGCCGGCCCGCCAGCGGGCGTACTCGACGGGGAAACGCTCGGCGACCTCGGTGAGGTGCAGGCCCTGCCACTGCCCGAAGTGCCGCTCGCGCAGCCGGGCGTCGGTGCGGACCGGCAGGCCGGTCAGCGCGGCCAGCGCGGCGGCGGTCTCCGCGGCGCGGCTCAGGTCGCTGGACACGATGGCGTCCGGACGCAGCGACGCGAGCAGCGGGGCGGCGTCGCGGGCCTGGTCGCGGCCAAGCTCGTTGAGGGGTACGTCGGTCTGCCCCTGGACGCGGTTGGCGGCGTTCCAGTCGGTGTTGCCGTGCCGCCAGATGATCAGCCGGGTCATTCGGCCGTGGCGGACCCGCTGGCGTCGGCCTCGACCAGGTCGCGGTCGACGAACGGGATCGTGGGGCAGTCCTTCCAGAGCCGGTCGAGCGCGTAGAACTCGCGCTCCTCGGTGTGCTGGACGTGCACCACGATGTCGACGTAGTCGAGCAGCACCCAGCGGCCACCACGCTCACCCTCGCGCCGCACCGGCTTGGCCTTCTCCGGCAGCTCCAGCAGGCGCTCCTCGATGGCGTCGACGATGGCAAGCACCTGACGCTCGTTGGGGGCGGCGGCGAGCACGAACGCGTCGGTGATGGCGAGCTGGTCGCCGACGTCGATGATGGTGATGTCCTGCGCCTTCTTGTCGGCGGCGGCCTGGGCGGCGGCGATTGCCAGCTCGTGAGCGCGTTCGGAAACTGTCACCGTTCTCCTTCGATCAACCGTGCGATCCTCCAAGCGTCTCATACCCGGCGGCGCCCCGACTTGTCAGTTCTGGTCGATTAGCCGCATGAATGGGGGTGAATCGGGCGTGGTCAGCGCTGATACAGGTGCCGTTTGGCGATGTACTGCACCACACCGTCGGGCACCAGGTACCAGACCGGCTCACCCCGGGCCACCCGGTCACGGCAGTCGGTCGACGAGATGGCCATCGCCGGCACCTGGATCAGGCTGACGGTGTCCGCGGGTAGGTGCTTGTCGGTGAGCTGGAAGCCGGGCCGGGTCACCCCGATGAAGTGGGCCAGCTCGAAGATCTCATCCAGATCCTTCCACGACAGGATGCGTTGCAGCGCGTCCGCGCCGGTGATGAAGAACAGCTGCACCTTGGGGCCGTACTCGGCCTGGAGGTCGCGCAGCGTGTCGACGGTGTAGGTCGGCCCGCTCCGGTCGATGTCGACCCGGCTGACCTGGAACCGGGGGTTGGAGGCGGTGGCGATGACCGTCATCAGGTACCGGTCCTCGGCGGGGCTGACCGGCTCGTCGGCCTTCTGCCACGGCTGCCCGGTGGGGACGAAGACCACCTCGTCCAGGCCGAAGCGGTCGGCCACCTCGCTCGCCGCGACAAGGTGCCCGTGGTGGATCGGGTCGAAGGTGCCACCCATGATCCCGATCCGCCGGATGTCTTCCTCCACCCCGTGATCGTAGGCCGGGCGCCGCGGCGGACCGCCCCGGCCCGGCGGCCGGTGACGCTCGCGTCCGGCCATGCCGCGATCGGCGCGGCGCTGCCCCAGATCTGGGGCAGCTCTACAGGCGGCCGGACCCCCATCCGGGACCGACCGCGGCATCTGGGGGTCGCGGTACAAGCACTTGCAGGCATATACTCGCCGGCAAGTAATCGGGTACGAGCAAGAGGACGGGAGTCGTCGTGCCGAAGCGACGCAAGGTCGGCAACCTGTTGGCGCTGGCCGTGCTGTCCGCCCTGGTCCAGCGGCCGATGCACCCGTACGAGATCGCCACCGCACTTCGCGCCTGGGGCAAGGACCAGGACATGGAGTTCAAGTGGGGGTCGTTCTACACGGTGATCCGCAACATGGACAAACACGACATGATCGAGGCCGTGGAGAGCGTCCGCGACGGGCGGCGGCCGGAACGCACCGTCTACCGGATCACCGACGTGGGGCGGGCGGAGCTGGTCGACTGGGCCCGCGAGCTGGTCTCCACCCCGATGCCGGAGCATCCCCGCTTCCGGGCCGGCCTGTCCGTGCTCGCCGCGCTGCATCCCGACGAGGCCACCGACCTGCTGCGGCAGCGGCTCGACCTGCTGGACGACGCGATCCGCCAGGACCGCGCAACGCTCGACGCGCACCTGCGGGAGATCCCGCGGCTGTTTCTGGTGGAGTCGGAGTACGACCTGGCCATGCGGGCCGCCGAGGCGACCTGGCTACGAGCCCTGCTCGCCGAGCTGACCTCGGGCGACTACCCAGGGCTGGACACCTGGCGGGCCTTCCACGAGACCGGCGAGATGCCGGCGGAGCTGACCGCGCTGGCGGAGAGGACCAGCACCCCGGCCCCTGACACCCCCGACTGACGGACGGCTCCGGCGGGGTGCGCCAACACCCCGCCGGAGCCCTTACCTCGAACCGACACCTGGGAAGGCGCCCGGCCCGAAGCGGCAACCACGAGGATAACCGCGCTCCCTCCCAGGTCGGTTCGCACGCGCACGCACCGACGACACCCAGGGAGAGAGCATGACCACGGTACGAACCGCGATCGTCATCGGCGGCGGCATCGCCGGTCCGGTGACAGCGCTCGCACTGCGCCGCGCCGGCATCACCGCCACCGTCCACGAGGCGTACCCCGCCACCGCCAGCGGGGTCGGCGGCATCGGCGGCACCCTCGCGCTCGCGCCCAACGGGGTGGCGGCCCTGCGCACGGTGGGCGCGGACGAGGCGGTGACGGCGATCGCCACCCCGATCGAGCGCACCGCGATGGCCGTCGGACGCCGCCACATCGACCTGCCCACGCTGGCCGGGGTGCCACCGCTGCGGGTGGTGCACCGGGCCGAGCTGCACCGGGTGCTGCACGACCGGGCGGTCGCCGAGGGCGTCCCGTTCGCGTACGGCAAGCGGTTGGTCGCCGCCGAGCAGACGGAGAGCGGCGTGACCGCCCGCTTCGAGGACGGCAGCAGCGCCACCGCCGACGTCCTGGTCGGCGCCGACGGCATCCGCTCGACGGTCCGCGGTCTCATCGACCCGGCCGCGCCCGGTCCGCGGTTCACCGGGCTGCTCGGCTTCGAGGCGGTGGCCCGGCACGAGGTGGACGTCGAGCCGGGCACGATGACCTTCGCGTTCGGGCGACGCGGCTACTACCTCTACTGGCCGGAGCCCGGCGGCGGCACCCGCTGGGGTGCCAACCTGCCGCACCAGCGGCCGTTGAGCCTGGTCGAGGCCCGCGCGGTGCCGGCGGCGCAGTGGCTGGACACGCTGCGTACCAGCTACGGCGACGACGATCCGGGCCGGGAGCTGATGGCGACCAGCAGCGCCGACGAGCTCCAGGTCGTCGGCTCGTTGCAGATCATGCCGCCCGTGCCGCACTGGCACCGGGGGCGGATGGTGCTCGTCGGCGACGCGGCGCACGCGCCGTCGAACAGCTCCGGTCAGGGCGCGTCGCTGGCGATCGAGAGCGCGGTGCAGCTCGCCCGCTGCCTGCGTGACCTGCCGGACGTGGGGTCGGCGTTCACGGCGTTCGAACGGCTGCGGCGCGCGAGGGTGGAGAAGGTCGCCGCCAGAGCGGCGCGAATCAACCAGGCCAAGGCGCCGGGGCCGGTCGCCCGGACGCTGATGCCGCTGCTGATGCCACTGCTGACGCGCACCGCGATGGACCCGGAGAAGACGGTCGCCGACGAGCAGCGCTACGTCATCGACTGGGACGCCCCGGTCACGACGGAGCCGGCGCTGCGCTGAGCCGGGCGCGGGGTGGCCCGCCAGCCACCCCGCGCCTGCCGGTCTCAGGCCGCCGCGGCGGCCACCGCCGTCCGGGCGACCAGCGCGCGGCGCAGGTCGTCGTCGGCGTCGGTGATCACCCGACGCAGTCCGGGGGTCAGGTCGTCGCGGGCCAGCAGTGCCGCGGCCGCCTCCCGGGTCGGCTGTGCCACGGCGTAGCGGGGGAACGCCAGAGCGGCCACCCGGTCGGCCGTCCAGGGGGTGCGCCGGCGCGCGGCCGCTGGCATGTCCGCGAAGTACCGCTCGACGTACGCCGCGGTCAGCTCGCTCTGCTCGGGTTGCCAGAATCCCTCGGCGGTCGCCTCCAGCAGCCGGTTGGACAGCTCGGTGTCCCGCACGATGATCTCCCACGCCGCCTGCTTGGCGGCCGGGTCGGGCAGGGCGGCGCGGCAGCGGGCGGCCCGCTCGGCGCCGGTGGCGCTGGGGTCGGCGGCCGCCTCGGCGGCGATCTCCGCCTCGCCGGCCGCGCCCAGCACCACCAGCCGACGCAGCACCGCCCAGCGCAGCTCGGCGTCGACCTTCAGGCCGGCCGGCACGTCGCGCCCGGCGAGCCAGCCGGTGAGCAGGTCGGCGTCGGTGGTCGCGGCGATCCAGCCCCGCGCGGCGGCCAGCTGCAACGACTCCCCCGCCGGCGCGCCGTCGAGCAACTGCCGGCACGCCCCGGCGATCCGGGCCAGCGCGGCGGACCGGGTCAGCGGGTCGAGGTAGCGGTCGACCAGTGACCGGCTGAGGGTGAGCACGTCCTCCGCGATGGTCACCTCGGTCTCGGCCGGCAGCGCGGCGACCATCAGGTCGACCAGGCCCGTCACGGGCCGCTCGCCGTCGGTCGCCGCGTCCAGCGCCTCGCTCCACAGCACCGCCCGCGCCAGTGGGTCGGCCAGCCCGGGCAGCACCAGCGGTACGGCCTCCGCCGACGCCGGGTCGAGGCGCACCTTGGCGAACGTGAGGTCGCCGTCGTTGGGCAGCAGCAGCCGGGCCGCCGGGGCGCCGGTCAGCTCGCCGAGCACGGTCCGCCCGCCGTCGGTGGCCGGGTCGAGGTCCACCTCGTCGCGCACCACCGTGCCGTCCGCCGAGTAGCGGCCCACGCCGACCCGGTGCGGGCGCAGCACCGGGTGCGACTCGGGCGCGGTCTGCACCACGGCCACCTCGGTGTAGCGGCCGTCGGCGTCGACGGCGACCTCGACGCGCAGCGTGTTGACCTGCGCCTGGCGCAGCCACAGCTCAGCCCAGCCGGACAGGTCCCGGCCGCTGGCGGCGGAGAGGCTGGCCAGCAGGTCGGCGAGGGTGGCGTTGCCGAAGCGGTGCACGGCGAAGTGCGCGTTCAGGCCGGCGAGGAACGCCTCGTCACCGAGCCACGCGACCAACTGCCGCAGCACGCTGGCGCCCTTGGCGTACGAGATGCCGTCGAAGTTGAGCAGGCCCTCGTCGGCGTCGGCCACCTCCTTCGGGGCGACCGGGTGGGTGGAGGGGCGCTGGTCGGCGGCGTAACCCCAGGCCTTGCGGCGCATGGCGAAGGTGGTCCACGCCTGGTCGAAGCGGGTCGCCTCGGCGGTGACCCGGGTGCCCAGGTACTCGGCGAAGGACTCGTTCAGCCACAGGTCGTCCCACCAGCGCATGGTGACCAGGTCGCCGAACCACATGTGCGCCATCTCGTGCGCGATGGTGGTGGCCCGCTGCTCCCGCTGGGTGTCGGTGACCGCCGAGCGGAACACGTAGTCGTCGCGGAAGGTGACGATGCCCGGGTTTTCCATGGCGCCGGCGTTGAACTCGGGCACGAACGCCTGGTCGTACTTGCCGAACGGGTAGCGCTCGGTGAAGAGCTGGTGGAACCGGTCCAGGCACTGCCGGGTGATGGTGAAGAGCTCGTCGGCGTCGGCGTCCAGGTGCTCGGCGAGCGACCGGCGGCAGTAGATGCCCAGCGGCACGCCGTCGTGCTCAGCCCGCCGCACGTGGTACGGCCCGGCGATCAGCGAGAAGAAGTAGGTGGCCAGCGGCGCGGTCGGGGCGAACTCCCAGCGGCCGGGCGCGGGGTTGGCGGTCACCTCGGCGTTGCTGGCCACCGTCCACTCTGGCGGGGCGGTGACCGTGAGGGTGAATGACGCCTTGAGGTCGGGCTGGTCGAAGGCGGCGAAGATGCGCTGCACGTTGTCGAGGAAGGTCACCGCGTAGAGGTAGGTCTCGCCGTCGGCCGGGTCGACGAAGCGGTGCATGCCCTCCCCGGTGTTGGAGTACGCCATCTCCGCCTCGACGACCAGGGTGTTCGCCGCCTCCAGGTCGGTCAGCGGGAGCCGGTTGTCGGTCAACGCCTCGGGGTCGACGTCACGGTCGTTGAGGCGTACCGCCAGCAATGTGGCGGGTTTGACCTCGGCGAAGGTCGCGGCGCCGGGGGTCGCCCGGAACCGGATCTCGACGCGGGAGCGGAACAGGTCGCCGCCACCGGTCAGGTCGAGGTCCACCTGATAGGACTCGACAGTAATCGCCGCGCCACGCGCGGTCGCCTCTACACGGGTCAGGCTCGGCATCCGCTTATCCTGCCCGATGGGGATCCGCACGCGGTCACCACACGACCCTCGGCACCGGAGGAAAGAACCATGGCGCAGCACCCCAAGGGCGACTTCGACCTCTCTCGGGCGGTCTGGCAGCGGGCCGACGGGGACACGTCCGACAGCGCCGTCGAGGTCGCCTTCGTCGACGACCTGATCGGGATGCGCAACTCCGCCGAACCGGAGGGGCCGGTGCTGGTCTTCACCCAGGCCGAGTGGGACGCGTTCGTCGCCGGCGCGCAGGACGGCGAGTTCGACCTGGACTGACCGCCCACGCCAGCGCCGTGCCGGTGCCGGAGCGGCGATGCGGGGGTGTACCGATGCCCGCGACACCCCCACATCGCCGACTCGTGGCCGGCCGCCGGCGAGCCGTCAGCCATCGCAGGGACCGTCGCCGTCGCCCCAGCCGAGGCCGCCGGGGCCTGGGGCGTGGTGAAAGCCGGGATGCTCGGCCACGTCGACGCAGCGCTCGCCGTCCGGGCCGAACGCCCCGCAGAACAGCCGCTCGGCGCGATGCCAGGCATCGGCCGGCGACAGGGCCGCCGCGCCGATCGCCAGCTCCGGGCGGAGCAGGCTCAGCGCCTCCGCGTACGCCACCGCCAGCTCGCGGGCGTCGGCCATGCCGGCCGCCGTGAAGCCCAGGTGCACCGTGAAAAACCGGTGCGGCCGGGTGGGCCGCCGGGGCGGACCGATCAGCGCCCCCGGGTCCCGACCACGGCCCGCGCCGAGGCCCCGACCGCCCGCCGCTGCCGCCAGTGCGGCGATCTGTTGTCCCGCATTCCGCCCTCCCCCGTGATCCCTTGTCCCGGCCCGGCCGCAACACCGGCCCCAACCGCCCCGACCCTCGTCGCGCCGGCCACTCACCCGAAACTCAACCAGGTTCCCGCGCCGGTGGGAGGGGCCAGCGGACGCCGATCCGGTGGCCGCGCCGCACCCACCGGCCGGCGCGCGACCGATGCCGGCGGTGCTGATTCAGGAGCTCCGACCCGGGTAGACGCACCCGGCCGAGCAGACCGGCCGGCACCCGCACGTGAGGAGACCCGATGGCGACCATGCCGGCCGACCGCAGCCCGGACAGCACGCTCGCGTTCCTCCGCGCCGGCTACCGGTTCATCGGCGAGCGCTGCGACCGGTACGGCAGCGACGTCTTCCAGACCCGGATCCTGCTGGCCCCGACCATCTGCCTGCGCGGCCGGCCGGCCGCGACGCTGTTCTACGACGCCGAGCGCTTCCAGCGGCGGGAGGCGATGCCGCTGCGGGTCCAGCGGACCCTGATCGGCCGGGGCGGCGTACAGGGGCTGGACGGGCCGGAGCACCGGGACCGCAAGGCGATGCTCATGTCGATCATGACGCCGGCCGCCATCCGGCAGCTCGGCCAGCTCTTCGACGACGAGTGGCAGGCCCGGATTCCGGCCTGGGAGGGCGCCGCGCCGGTGACGCTCTACGACGAGCTGGGCCGGCTGCTGACCCGGGTGGTCTGCGCCTGGGCCGGGGTACCACTGGCCGCGTCACAGGTCGACCGCCGTAGCGTCGAGCTGCACGCCATGATCGAAGCTCCGGCGATGGTCGGCCCCCGGCACTGGCGGGGCCTGCTCGCCCGCCGCCGGGCCGAACGCTGGATCGCCGACCTCATCGAGCGGACGCGGACCGGCATTTCCCCGGCTCCCGCCGGCAGCGCGCTGCAGGTGATCGCCGAGCACCGGGACGCGCGGGGCCGGCTGCTCCCCCGGCGGATCGCCGCGGTCGAGCTGCTCAACGTGCTGCGGCCGACGGTCGCCGTGGACCGGTTCATCGTCTTCGCCGCGCTCGCCCTGCACGACCATCCCGCCTGGCGGCAACGGGTCCGCGACGACGACGAGGCCACCGAGCAGTTCGTCCAGGAGGTACGCCGGTACTACCCGTTCTTTCCGGCCGCCGCGGCCCAGGTCCGGCGCTCCTTCGACTGGCAGGGCCACCACTTCCCGCGAGGGCGGCGGGTGCTCCTCGACCTGTACGGCACCAACCATCACCCCGCGCTCTGGTCCGAGCCGGAGCTGTTCCGCCCGCAGCGGTTCGCCGGCCGTCCCGTGGACGCGTTCCAACTGATCCCGCAGGGCGGTGGCGACCACTGGACCGGGCACCGCTGCGCCGGCGAGTGGATCACCATCGACCTGATGAAACGGGCGGTCACCAACCTGACCAGCGTCATGCGCTACGAGGTCCCGCCGCAGGACCTGGCCCTGGACCTGCGCCGGATGCCCGCACTACCCCCCAGCGGCCTCACCCTCACCAACATCCGCCGCACCGCCTGACTCACCGCCCCGCCGACCGTGCTGATGATCGGCGGGGCGGGGTGCGGTCAGGGGTCAAGGGTGCAGGACGCTGCGGAGGCAGCCGTCCTGCTTCTTCTCGAACAGCTCGTAGCCGAGCGCGCCCTGCTCCAGCGGGAGCGGATGGGTGGCCAGGTAGCCGGGGTCGATCTCACCGGCGGCGATCCGGTCGAGCAGCATCGGGATGTAGCGCTGCGCGTGCATCTGCCCCATCCGCAGCACCAGGGCCTTGTTCATCGCCGCGCCGAGCGGGAACTTGTCGATCAGACCGGCGTACACGCCGACGATGCTCACCGTGCCGCCCTTGCGGCAGGCCATGATCGCCTGGCGGACCGACGTGGGTCGATCGGTCTGCAACCGCGCCGACTGCTTCACCCGGTCGTATGCGTAGGTCGGCCCGACGTCGTGCGACTCCATGCCCACCGCCTCGATGCAGGCGTCCGGCCCGCGCCCGGCGGTCATCTCGCGCAGCGCCTCCAGCACGTCGGTGTCCGCGTAGTTGATCGTCTCGACGCCGACCCGGTCGGCCGCCGTGGCCAACCGGTCGGGAAATCGGTCGATCATGATGACCCGCTCGGCGCCGAGGAGTTGCGCCGACCGGGCCGCCATCTGACCGACCCCGCCGGCACCCCAGACGGCGACCACCTCGCCGCCGGTCAGCCCGCAGAAGTCCGCGGCCATCCAGCCGGTGGGCATCGCGTCGGAGGCGAACACCACCGAGTCGTCCGGCACCCCGTCGGGCACCGCGAACGCGCCGACGTCGCCGAACGGCACCCGGATGTACTCGGCGTGCGAGCCGGCGTAGCCGCCCGCCGCGTGCGAGTAGCCCAGGATGCCGGCCGGCGAGTGCCCCCACAGCTTCTCGGTGAACACCGGCTGCGGGTTGGAGTTGTCGCACAGCGAGTACTGCTCGGTCCGGCAGTACCAGCAGCCACCGCAGGCGACCACCGAACCGACCACCACCCGGTCGCCGACCCGGTGCCGCCGTACGCCCGGCCCGGTCTCCACCACCTCGCCCATGAACTCGTGGCCGAGGATGTCGCCCTCCCGCATCGCCGGCAGGTACCCGTTGATCAGATGGAGGTCCGAGCCGCAGACGCTGCTGGCCCGGACCCGGACGAGGATGTCCCCCTCGGCGCGGATCTGGGGCTCCGGCACGTCCCGGACCGCCAGCTTGCCGACGCCTTCCCAACAGAGCGCCCTCACGCCCGTCCTCCCGTCATCAGCTTCTCCCGCATCCGGTCGGTCGCCTTCTCCTGGGCCGGGCTCCGGCCGGACGGTTCGCTCCGGGTGTCGATCACCTGGCCGCACTCGATCAGCGACTTCACCCGGCGCAGCGCGTCCCGCAGAGCCAGGTCCGGATCGTGGCCGCCGGCCAGGCCGACCACCCGGCGCAACCGACTGGAGCGGTAGCGCAGCTCGGCACGAATCTCGGTGCCCCGACCCTGCGGGGCATCGGTCAGCTCGATCCGCCCCTCCTGCGGCACCGGGTCGTCCTCGACCCGCCAGCGCAGCGTGCCCGGCCCGTCCACGGTGATCTCCGCCCGCCATCCGGTGTCACCGCCGCCCGGATCACGGGTGACACACCGCCAGCGCCGATCGTCGAGCTGTTCCAGGGTGGCCCACTCGGCCAGCGCCCGGTCCAGCCGCTCCCGGTCGGTCCAGAACCCGATCACCGCGTCCCGGGGCCGGTCCACGGTCACCCCGCGGCGCACCACGTACCAGCCGTGCTCCCGTTCGGGCTGGTGCCGGTGTCGACGGCGGGCCACCGCCCGCCCGACGCCGACCGCGGTCGCCGCGGTGACGCCGAGCAGGGCCCACGTCGTTCCCTTGCTGGTCATCTCGCCTCCTCCACCCGGGCGTCCGGGGACGGACAGCCCATACCGGCAGCGCTACCCGGACTCGGTCCGTCGAAACGACGTACCGGTTTGACCGGCCCGATCGCGGGCACGTGCTGCGGGCGGCCGTGCACCCGGCGGCCGTTCACCACCTGTCCGGGAGGCACCGTTGCCCTTCGACACCGGCGAACACGGCCGGCCCGTGCACCGAGGCGGCCACCTGCCGCCGCACCGCCGGCCGGTGGAGGCGTGAGCGCGCCGACCCGCCGGGCCGGCGGACCCGACGACCCGCACCTCGGCGAGGCCCCGCGCACCCCGCGCGCCGCAGGTGACCCCGGCCGCGGCCGGGACGGTACGACGCCACCCCCACTGCCGATGGCGTACGTGCTGCCGCTGCGCTGGACCGTCGACACCGACCTGGCCGAGCTGACCGACTACCTGCGCTGGCTGGGCGGCCGCGTCGAGGTGATCGTGGTCGACGGCTCCCCACCGGACGTCCTCGCCCGGCACGCCGCGGCGTGGCGCGGGCTGATCCGCCGGCACCTCCCACCCGACCCCACCCTGCGTGGGCTGAACGGCAAGGTGACCGGGGTGCTCACCGGCGTCCGCGCGGCCGGCCACGAACACGTGGTGATCGCCGACGACGACGTCCGGTACGACGAGGCCGGGCTCCGCGCGGTGCACCAGCTGCTCGGCCGGGTGGATCTGGTCCGGCCGCAGAACTACTTCGCACCGCTGCCCTGGCACGCCTGGTGGGACACCGGTCGGACGCTGCTCAACAGGGCGCTCGGGGCGGACTACCCGGGCACCCTGGCGGTGCGCCGCAGCGCCTTCCTCGGCATGGACGGGTACGACCCGGACGTGCTCTTCGAGAACCTGGAACTGATCCGCACCGTGCGGGCGTACGGCGGCACCGAGGCCGCGCCGGCCTGGCTCTACGTACGCCGACTGCCGCCGGACGCCGCGCACTTCCGCGGCCAACGGGTCCGCCAGGCGTACGACGATCTGGCCCAGCCGGCCCGCCTGCTGACCTCACTCGCGGTCCTGCCCGCGCTGGCGACGGCGGTCGCGGCCCGCCGGCCCGGGCTGCTGCTCGGCGCGGCGGCCGGCACCGTCGCCCTGGCCGAGCTGGGCCGCCGCCGCGCCGGAGGCGACACGGTCTTCCCGCCGAGCACCGCGCTGGCGGCCCCGCTCTGGCTGCTGGAACGCGGCGTGTGCGGTTGGCTCGCGGTCGGTCAGCGGTTCCTGCTCGGAGGAGTCCGCTACGGCGACACCCGCCTGCGTCGGGCCGCCCACTCGACCCGCACGCTGCGGTCCCACTGTCAACGCGACAGCTCGCGGACACCGAGGTGGCCGCGAGCTGTCGGGGATGGTGCGCGGGGTGCGGTCAGGGGCTGACCTGCTGGCGGGACTGCTGGGTCTGGTCTTTGACGTCCTGCGCGGCCGACTTCGTGTCGTCCTTGACGGCGTCCACGGCGCCCTGGGCGGTGGACTTCACCGACTCGGCGGCGTGCTGGGCCGGTTCGCGCAGCTCGTCCTTCAGGTCGCTGGCCACCTCGCTCAGCTTCTCCTTCACCACCCCGCTGTGCTCGCTGGCCTTCTCCCTGATCTGGGTCGCGGCCTGCTGTTCCCGGCGGCTGGCCGGGATCAGCGACGAGGCGAGCCAGCCGACGCCGAACGCGATCAGGCCGGCCGCCAGCGGGTTGCCCTCGGACTTCTGCCGGATCACCCGCGGCGCGCTGTGGGCGGCGTCGCTGACGGTGGAGGCCGCCGAGTGCGCGGCGTCGCTGACGCTGGAGGCCGCCGACGAGGCGCGGTCGCCCACCGAGTGGGCGGCGTGGCCGGTGCCGTGGCCGAGGTCAGACGCGGTTCCCATGACCTTGTCCCTCACATTCTGCAGCGCGGAACGCGCCCGCTGCTTACGGTCGTCGACGATCCGACTCGGGCTGACCTTGTACGCCAGCGCGTCCACGTCGGAGCTCAGGCTGTTGCGGGTGGCTTCGATCTCCCGGCGGATCTGGTCGGGATCGGTGCTCATCGGGTGACTCCCTCCGGGTGGGGCTTGAGCGCGTCGGGGATCCGCTGCACGCTGTCGTTGGTCTGCTTGAGGCCGCGTACGTGCTGGGCGTTCTTCTTGGCCATGGAGTAGAGGACCGCGCCGATCACGGCCCAGATGACGGCCACGATCAACGCGGCCCAGCCGGCGTCCATGACGTTGGACAGCCCGGCCCAGAGGGCCAGCGACAGGAAGAGCGCCACCATGTAGCCGCCGAAGCCGGCGCCGCCGAAGAGCCCGGCGGCCTTGCCGGCCTTCCTGCCCTCCTGGCGGATCTCGGCCTTGGCCAGCTCGACCTCCTGGCGCATCAGCGTCGACAGGTCACTGGTGACCTGGCGCATCAGCTCACCCAGCGAGCTGCCCTTCACCTCCGCCGCGGTGTGCGGGGCACCCGCGTCGGGGTGGTAACCGGAGTCCAGTCCGGACCCCTGCGTCGGCATGGTCATGCCGTCGCCTCCCTTCGGATGACTCGGTGGCTCACGGGCGGGTGTTGCCGCTGGACGGCACGCCCGGCAGCGGGTCGGTCTGGCTCACCGGCGGCAGCGGCTGGCCGGTGCCGGTCGGCTCGACGTACCCGCCGGAGGTCGGCTCGGCGTACGTGCCGGGCGTCGGGTCGAGGTAGCCACCCGTCGGCACGGGGTCCGGCACCGCGCGGGGCGCCGGCGGCGGCGTCGGAATCACCGCGGTCTGGTCCGGGTCGTACGCCCCGGCGCCGCGGTAGCTCGGGGAACCACTGCCGGAGTCGTCGCCGGCGGCGGAGATGCTGCGGGTCAGGCGGCCGGCCAGCACGCCGAGCACCGCCGCGCCGACCAGGAAGGTGCCCGGGTTGCGCCGCGCGTAGTCGCGTACCTCGGTGATCAGGTCGCCGGGCTCGCGCTCCTCGAGCCAGCCGGCCACGCCGTGCACCCGGTCGGCGGCCTGACGGGCCAGCTCACTCACCGGGCCGGCCTGGCCACCCTGCTCGGCCATCGAGCGCATCTCGTCGGCGAGCGAACGCAGCCCGCCGGCCGCGCGGCGCTGCTGCTCGCCGGTCTGGCTGGCGAGCTGGCTGCGCGCCACGCCGTAGAGGTTGCGGGCCTGCCGGGCCGCCTCACGGCCAACCTCGGTGCCCTGCTCCTTGGCGGTCTGCGCGACCGCGCCACCGGCGTGCGCGGCCTCCGATCCGACCTGGCGGGCTTGCTCGCGGACGCCTCCGCCGTTGGTCGACTCCTGCCCGTACGTGGAAGACGTGGGTGACAGATCGTAAGTCATGATTTCCCTTCCGCTCGGAAAGTCGTCGCGGTTGTGCTGGGGGGATGCGACCGCGCTACCGCGGCCGCTGACGATTCACCTACCCTCCGTTTCCCCTTCCATGCCTCTTCGTGCATTTCTCTGCGCGGTCGGTGGGATCGACTTCAAAATGGAGGATCGTCGGGCTGCGTCACGTCGCCGCCGCGGACAGCGAGGTTCGCGGGGCCGGCAGATCCACGGAGGGGGCAGCGATGGCACGAGGCGCGCGAGGCGGCCGACCGACCGGCCCTCGGCCCCGGGTGCAGGTGGCCGCGCTGATCGTGGCCGGGGTCTTCCTGCTGATCGGCATCCTCGGCTTCATCCCCGGCGTCACCACCGACTACGGCGAGCTGCGGTTCGCCGGGCACCACTCGGGCGCCCGGCTGCTCGGGCTGTTCCAGATCTCGATCCTGCACAACGCGCTGCACCTGCTGTACGGGTTGGCCGGCCTGGTGCTGGCCCGTAGCGTCGGCGGGTCCCGGCTCTTCCTGGCCGGCGGGGGTGCCAGCTACCTGGCCCTCTGGCTGTACGGCCTGGCGGTCGAGGCCATCGACGAGGAGGGCGGGGTGAACATCCTGCCGGTCAACGCCGCCGACAACTGGCTGCACCTGGCACTCGGCTTCGGCATGCTCGCGCTCGGGCTGCTGCTCTCCAACCAGGCTGGCACCGGCGGACGCCTCGACACTCCGCTCGAGCGGCCCTGACCTGGCGCACCAGCGGTTTGGCGGTCATCCCGGCGTGGGTATGCCAGGGGCGATTCGCGAAAGAGGTGTGACATGCCCCGTTGGCTGCGCGACAACGCGCTGACCGTCGCCATGCTCGGCGCGTTCCTGGTCTTCCTGGTGTTGCAGAGCGTCTTCGGGTGGCAGACCCACAACGAGGAGCTGACCGAGTTCGGCGTGGCGCCGCTGAGCTGGCCGGCCTACCTGACCAGTGGGCACTTCGCGGAGGCGGTCTTCGAGAACTGGGAGTCGGAGTTCCTCCAGATGGGCGGCTACGTGCTGCTCACCGCGCACCTGGTGCAGCGGGGTTCGGCCGAGTCGAAGCCGGTGGAGCAGACCGACCGGCCGGAGGACGACGAGCGCCGGGCCACCCCGCAGTCGCCCTGGCCGGTACGCGTCGGCGGCCTGCCGCTGGTCGTCTACCGCAACAGCCTCTCCATCGCGCTGCTGCTGATCTTCCTGGGCTCGTTCGTCGGCCACCTTCTCGGTGGCACCGCCGCGTACAACCAGGAGCAGGCGTTGCAGAGCGGGGCGCCGCCGATCGGGGTGTGGGACTTCCTGGGCACCAGCGACTTCTGGTTCCAGTCCATGCAGAACTGGCAGAGCGAGTTCCTCGCGGTCGGCGCCCTGATCGTGCTGAGCATCGTCCTGCGTCAGCACGCCTCGCCGGAGTCGAAGCCGGTCACCGTCGCGCACGCCAGCACCGGCGCCTGAGCGCCGGCACCGCCGTGCGCGGTGGCGAGGGCCGTCAGGCCGCGACCGGCAGCCGCTTGGCGAAACAGACGCTGTACGGGTTGTGCACGTACTCGCCATAGACCGGGATCGGGTCGTAGCCGCACGCGGTGTACAGCCCGATCGCGGCCGGCAGGTAGGTGCCGGTCTCCAGGCAGACCACCGAGTGCCCCTGCCGGAACGCCAGCTCCTCCAGCGCGGCCAGCAACTGGCGGGCGATGCCCCGACCCCGGTACGCCGGCCGGACGTACATCCGCTTGACCTCGCCGGTGGCGGCGTCGATCGACTGGAGCCCACCGCAGGCGACCGCCCGGCCGTTCACCACCACCGCGAGGTAGCGGATGTCGTCATGGGTGACGGTGACCTGCCCGTCCAACCCGCCGTCGGCCTCGCGCAGCTCACGCTGCTGCGCGATGACCAGGGCGGCGATCTCCGGATCGGTGGCGGGCCGAGACTCGATCAGCATCACCCCACGTTAGGCGGGGTGGATTTCGCGGAGGTTTCCGGCAATCAACCCGATCACGGAGCGCGACGGGCTATTCGGCGTCGTCCTCGTCGCCGATGTCGACGATGTCGTCGGACGCGTCGGCACCCACCTCGTCCCCGGAGCGCACCCGGCGAGCCTTGCGGGCGGCGAGCCGTTCCGCCGCACGCGCCCGGTTCGACCTCGCCTCCAGCCGGACGTCGGTGCCCCGGTTGCCGGGCGTGAACTCCACGCCGGCGTAGAGCGTCGGCTGCCAGTCGAACTCGCGCTCACCGATCCGGACCAGGTCGCCGGGCTGCGCGCCGGCCTTGGCCAGCTTGTCCTCCACCCCGAGCCGGGCCAGCCGGTCGGCCAGGTAGCCGACCGCCTCGTCGTTGTCGAAGTTGGTCTGCTTGACCCACCGCTCCGGCCGGACGCCCCGGACGGTGAACGAGCCGTCGGTCTCGGCCGTGATGGTGAAGCCCTCGTCGTCCACGGCCGTCGGCCGGATCACGATCCGCGTCGGCTCGGCCGGCGGCGCGGCCTTGCGCTGCGCGTCGACCAGCTCGGCCATCGCGTAGGTGAGCTCCTTGAGCCCCTCCCGGGTGGCCGCGGAGACCTCGAACACCCGGTAGCCGCGCTCCTCCAGGTCGGGGCGCACGATCTCGGCGAGGTCGCGGCCGTCCGGCACGTCGACCTTGTTCACGGCCACCAGCCGCGGCCGGTCGGCCAGACCGCCGTACTCGTTCAGCTCGGCCTCGATGGTCTCGATGTCGGCGACCGGGTCGCGGCCCGGCTCCAGCGTCGCCGAGTCGATGACGTGCACCAGCACGGCGCAGCGCTCGATGTGCCGCAGGAACTCCAGACCCAGCCCCTTGCCGGTGGCCGCGCCGGGGATCAGGCCCGGCACGTCGGCGACGGTGAAGGTGTGGTTGTCCACCCGGACCACGCCGAGGTTGGGCACCAGGGTGGTGAACGGGTAGTCGGCGATCTTGGGCTTGGCGGCGGAGATCACCGAGATCAGCGACGACTTGCCGGCCGACGGGAAGCCCACCAGGCCCACGTCGGCGACGCTCTTGAGCTCCAGCACCACGTCCAGCTGGTCGCCGGGCTCACCCAGCTCGGCGAAGCCGGGAGCCTTGCGCTTGGCGTTGGCCAGCGAGGCGTTACCCCGCCCGCCACGCCCGCCGCGGGCCACCTCGAAGGTGGTGCCGGCGCCGACCATGTCGGCCAGCACGGTGCCGTCGAGGGTCTGCACCACGGTGCCGTTGGGTACCTTGAGCACCAGGTCGTGACCGTTGGCCCCGTCCCGGTTCGACCCCGCGCCACCCTTGCCGCTGTCGGCCTTGACGTGCGGGCGGAAGTGGAAGTCGAGCAGCGTGGTCACCTGCGGGTCGACCACCAGGGACACGCTGCCGCCGTGCCCGCCGTTGCCGCCGTCCGGCCCACCGAAGGGCTTGAACTTCTCGCGGTGGATCGAGGCACAACCGTGCCCGCCATCGCCGGCCTGCAGATGCAGAACGACCCGGTCAACGAACGTCGCCACGACGTCAATCCTTCCAGCGAGGTCCGACCCCGCACTGCGAAAAAAGCGAAGCGGGCCGGGACCCGGAGGTCCGCGGCCCGCAAAGCCCGAAAGCTACTGCTGCGGAACGATGCTGACGGTCTTGCGACCGCGCTTGGTGCCGAACAGGACCGCACCGGCGGACAGCGCGAACAGCGTGTCGTCGCCGCCACGGCCGACCAGGTCACCGGGGTGGAACTTGGTGCCACGCTGCCGGATGAGGATCTCACCGGCGCTGACAACCTGACCACCGAAGCGCTTCACGCCGAGTCGCTGGGCCGCGGAGTCACGGCCGTTACGCGAGCTGGACGCACCCTTTTTGTGAGCCATTGGAGGACGACCTACTTCCCGCTGGAGATGCCGGTCACCTTGACCTGGGTCAGCGGCTGGCGGTGACCCTGGCGCTTGTGGTAGCCGGTCTTGTTCTTGAACTTGTGGATCTTGATCTTCGGGCCCTTGGTGTGCGCGGCAATCTCGCCGGACACCGCGACCTCGGCAAGCTTCGCCGCGTCGGTCACCAGGTCGTCACCGTCGACGAGGAGCACCGCGGTGAGCTTCACCGCGTCACCGGGAGCACCGGTGAGCTTCTCGACCTCGATCACGTCGCCCTCGGCGACCTTGTACTGCTTGCCGCCGGTCTTGACGATCGCGTACATCGGAGGCGGACTCCCTGTCGTTGAGGCTGCTGGCGGTCGTCCCCGCGGCGGCTCGCCGGGTAGCAGTGCACGGCGGCGCGGGCACACGGGAACTCGGCACACCAAAAGTGCGCCGCAGGCAAGAGTACGCCATCGCAGGCCCGTACCCCAAACCGGCCCGCCCTGGTCAGCGCGCGCAGAGCTGGTCGAGGCGCTGCTGGAGCCGGTCCAGCTCGGTCTCGTCGATCGACTCGACGTCGGCGCCGAGCGCGGCGACCTCGGTGCCGATGTCGGTGAGCAACGTCTTGAGCTGCGGGTCGGTGGCCGGGGCCGACTGCTCCCGCAGCGCGGTCCGCCAGCCGGTCAACGCGGCCTCTGCCTGCTTGCGGGCGGCCTCGGCGGTGGTGCTGTCCCCGGCGCCCACCGCGGCGATCATCCGGCCCAGCTCCGCCACGTACGTCTGGAGCGCGGTGGCGCCGGCCCGCTGCGCGGCGGCGCAGACCTGCGCGGTGTTGCCGCCCGCCGCGCCACCACCCACCGGCGTGCCGGCCGGCCCCGTCGGCGTACCGGTCGACCCGCCCGGGGCGCCCCCGGGCCCGGCGGCCGGGCCGGAACCCCCGCTGGTCGCGCCGGCCGGGCCCGGTCCCTCGCCGCCGGGTCGGTCGGTGGAGCAACCCGCCCCGGCGGAGAGCGCGGCGACCAGCGCGGTGACGGCGAGCAGACGACGCATGTTCTTCTCCTGACCGGGGGTGGCCGATCGCGGACCGGGGGTGGCCGGACCGGCGAGGTCCCTCCCCCGTCACTTTGCCGGGGAAGGGACCTCGTCAAACACCGTGCCGGTCAGGTGGTCAGGGGCGGGTCCGTCGGCGGGCGCCGGCCCTGCGGGAACGGCGCCGGCCCGCGCCGCCCTCGGTGCTCTCCTCGTCGGCGTCGCCGTCGGCGAGAGCGTCCGGGTCGTCCGCGGCGGCCAGCCGGGCCGACTCGCCCTGCTGGCTGTCGGAGACCGCCGGCGCGGCGGCGGTGTCCGCCTCGTAGCGGGACAGGTCGTAACCCATCGTGTCCACGTAGTCGGCGTCCGGTTCGGTGCTGGTGTCGCTCTCGACGACCTCGACCACCGCCTTCTCGGCCGAGGCGCTCTTGCGCGCCCGACGGCGGGACGACGCGCTGCCCTGCTCGGCGGGCGGGGCGGCGGCGACCGACGAGGCGACCGCCTTGACCTTCTCCGCCGCCCCGTTGGAGCGTGCCTTCTCCGGCACCGGCTCGGTGTGGATGATGACGCCCCGACCCTTGCAGCACTCGCAGGTCTCGCTGAACGCCTCGAGCAGGCCCGCGCCGATCCGCTTACGGGTCATCTGCACCAGGCCGAGCGAGGTGATCTCGGTGACCTGGTGCTTGGTCCGGTCCCGGCCCAGGCACTCGGTGAGCCGGCGCAGCACCAGCTCACGGTTCGACTCCAGCACCATGTCGATGAAGTCGATCACCACGATGCCGCCGATGTCGCGCAGCCGGAGCTGGCGGACGATCTCCTCCGCCGCTTCCAGGTTGTTACGGGTGACCGTCTCCTCCAGGTTGCCCCCGGAGCCGGTGTACTTGCCGGTGTTGACGTCGACGACCGTCATGGCCTCGGTACGGTCGATCACCAGCGAGCCACCGGAGGGCAGGAAGACCTTGCGGTCCAGGCCCTTGATGATCTGCTCGTCGATCCGGTACTCGGAGAACACGTCACTCGTGCCGACGTGCCTGCGCACCCGGTCGACCAGGTCCGGGGACACGTGCGACAGGTACGACTCGACCATGTCGTACGACTGCTCGCCTTCGATCACCAGCTCGCGGAAGTCCTCGTTGAAGAGGTCCCGGACCACCCGGATGACCAGGTCGGGCTCCTCGTAGAGGAGCACCGGCGCACCGCCCTCGGCGGCCTTGGCCTGGATGTCCTCCCACTGGGCCTGGAGGCGCTTGACGTCGCGGGCCAGCTCGTCCTCGCTGGCGCCCTCGGCGGCCGTCCGGACGATCACGCCCGCGCCGTCCGGAACGAGCTTCTTGAGCACGTCGCGGAGCCGCTTGCGCTCGGTGTCCGGCAGCTTCCGGCTGATCCCGGAGGCGTTGCCGTTGGGCACGTAGACCAGGTGCCGGCCGGAGAGCGCGATGTGGCTGGTCAGCCGGGCGCCCTTGTGCCCGATCGGGTCCTTGGTGACCTGGACCAGCACCGAGTCGCCGGAGCGCAGCGCCTGCTCGATCGAGCGGGCGCGCCCCTCCAGGCCGGAGGTGTCCCAGTTGACCTCGCCGGCGTACAGCACCGCGTTGCGGCCCCGGCCGACGTCCACGAACGCCGCCTCCATGCTGGGCAGCACGTTCTGCACCTTGCCCAGGTACACGTTGCCGGCCATGGTGCCGGAGGAGTTGCGGGTCACGTAGTGCTCGACCAGCACGCCGTCCTCCAGGACGGCGATCTGCGTACGGTCACCGCGCTGACGCACGGCCATCACCCGGTCGACCGCCTCCCGGCGGGCCAGGAACTCCGACTCGCTGAGGATCGGCGGCCGGGTACGCCGCTGCTCCCGGCCGTCCCGGCGGCGCTGGCGCTTGGCCTCCAGCCGGGTCGAACCGGACACGCCTTGCACCTCGTCGACGGTCCGGCGCGGCTCGCGGATCTTGACCACGGTCGGCACGCCGTCGTCGGCGGCACCCTCCGTGTCGCCGGCACCCCGGCGGCGGCGACGCCGGCGGCGGCGGGTCAGCCCGTCCCCGCCCTCGGACTCCTCGTCCTCGTCGCCCTCGGCCTCAGCCTCGGCCTCGGCGGTCTCTTCCTCCTCGGCCTGCGCGGCCTCGTCGGACTCCTCGTCCTCGGCGTCGTCGGCACCGCCCTTGCCCCGGCCACGGCCACGGCGACCACGCCGGCGGCGGCGGCGCGCGGCGGCGCTGTCCTCGTCCTCATCCGCCTCGGCGGCCTCCTCGGCCTCCTCGGTCGGCTCCTCCTCGGCCTCGATCGCCTCGACCGGCTCCACCGGCTCGGCCTCGCGGCGACCGCGCCGCCGCCGGCGGGACGGCTCGGCGGCCTCCTCCGCAGCCGGCTCCTCGGCGAACGGAGTGGGCTCCACCGGCCGGGTCACCGGCACGGCGTCGGGCTGTGGAGCCATGAACAGCACGGTGGGCGCGGAGAGCGCCGCCCGCCGGCGGCGGGTGCGCGGCTGCTCCGGCTCGATGGTCTCGGCCGGCTCGATCGGCTCGTTGGCCAGACCGGCCACGGCCACGCCCGGCGGCACCTCGCCGGAGCGCTCCTGCGCGCCGCTGGTCCGGGCCGGTTCGGCGGCGGTCCCGCCCGCGGCGAGGTCCGCCTCGTTCAGTTCGGCTTCCGCCTCGCGCAGGTCGGACTCGGCCGGCGTCTCGGCGACCGGCTCCTCGACAGCGGCGGGCTCCTCGACGGCGGGGGGCTCCTCGACGGCGGCCGGCGTGGCCTTCTTGCGCCGGGTACGGGTCACCTTGACCGGGGGGACCACCTCGGGAGAGGCCTCCTCGGCGGAGGCCGCGACGAGCGGCTCCTCGGCGGTCTTCTCCACGGGGGTGGCCTTGCGGCGGCGCCGGGGGGCCTTCGGAGGGGTGTCCAGGTCGCCGGAGACCGGGGCGAAGACCTCCGCCTGCGGCGGCTCGTCGCCGCCGGCACCGCCGGTGGGCGCCTCGACCGGGGCTTCGGTCTGCTCCGGTTGGTCGAGCGGGGCGGCCCGACGGCGGGTCGCCCGGGTACGCCGCACGGGCGCGGCGGGCTCGGCGCTCTCCGCGCCGGCCGATTCCAGCGCGGCCGATCCGGCAGCGGTGGTGGGGTTCGCGACGGCGGCGCCGTCGGCGGTGGTGGTGCTCTGGTCAGCGGTTTCGCCGGCCGGCTGTGAACCGGTCCGTTCGCCGCCCTCGGGCTCGTTCTCGAGCATGGACGTTCTCCAGTTCTGGCTGCCCCGGGCGCGGGTGAGCGCTGCCACGCAGGGTCGCCGCAAAAGTGTTTCCGCCGGGCGCGCGTGGTGCGCGACCGCCGAAGTCTGCCTGCCAGAGCACTGACCGTCGGTCAGTGCCCAACGATGGCTGCCCCGTCGCGGTCCGCATCCAACGGATCCACGATCGCACCCTGCGCGGTCAGCGTGCCCTGAGCCAGCCGGGTCACCCTCGGCGAGACCGGCGGCTCCAGGTCGGCCACCACGCGGAGGCCGGAAAGGACGTCATCGGGCCGTACGGACGGGGTGACCTGCCGCACGACCAGTTCGAGTATCGCACACGGTACGGCCGGCGCCCCGGAAGGCGTCGGCGTCGACGCGAGGACATCGATCGATATCACGGCCGCGCGGGCGTCGAAGGTACGTCGGCCCTGCTTGGTCATCCGCTCGACCAGCACCTCGTCGGCGGCGGTGAAGGCGTCCACGGCGGCGCGCAGCACGGCGGGGTCGACCTCGGGCATCTCGATGTGCCAGTGCGACGCCTCGATCCGGTCCGGCAGGCTGCCCCCGTTGGCGATCACGGCGTCCAGCACGTCCAGCCCGGGCGAGAGCGCGGCGTCCAGCGCGGCCCGCAGCGCCTCCGGGTCGACCGGCGCCTGGAGGCCGATCTCCAGGTACTCCGCCTCGCTGGCCACCCCGGTGGGTGCGGCACTGGCGTAGGAGATCTTCGGGTGCGGGGTGAAGCCCTGGGAGAAGGCGATCGGCACGCCGGCCCGGCGCAATGCCCGCTCGAAGGCCCGGGCGAAGTCCCGGTGCGAGGTGAACCGCAGCGGCCCGCGCTTGGCGTACCGGATGCGGACGCGCTGGACGACCGGCGCCTGCCCACCCTCCGGCTGTGGTTTCTTACTGATCGTCTCGCTCCTCGGAACTCAGCACCCGTTGATCATGAAGTTATTGTCGGCGACACGCCGTACGGCCGGCAACAACTTCATGATCAACGCGGGCGACCGGGTGGGGCCGGATGGGGCCGGGTCAGGCGGTGGGGGTTTTGAGGCCCTTGATGGGGGTGAGCGGCAGGAGCTTCTTGCCGGTGGGGCCGATCTGGATCTCGGTGTCCATCGAGGGGCAGACGCCGCAGTCGAAGCACGGGGTCCACCGGCAGTCGTCCTGCTCGAACTCGCTGAGCGAATCCTGCCAGTCCTGCCAGAGCCAGTCCTTGTCCAGGCCCGAGTCCAGGTGGTCCCAGGGCAGGACCTCCAGCTCGTCGCGCTGCCGGGTGGTGTACCAGTCGAGGTCCACCCCGAACGCCGGCAGCGTCTCGGCCGCCGCGTCCACCCAGCGCTGGTACGAGAAGTGCTCGCTCCAACCGTCGAACCGGCCGCCGTTCTCCCACACCCTGCGGATCACCGAGCCGACCCGGCGGTCACCCCGGGAGAGCAGCCCCTCGATCAGCGACGGCTCACCGTCGTGGTAGCGGTAGCCGATCGCCCGGCCCAGCGAGCGGTCCGAGTTGATCGCCTGCTTAAGAATCTTGAGCCGGTGGTCGATGACCTCCGGGCGCTCCATCGGAGCCCACTGGAACGGGGTGTGCGGCTTGGGCACGAACCCGCCGATGGAGACCGTGCAGCGGATGTCCTTGGAGCCGGTGGCGGCCCGACCGGCCTTGATCACCTCGTGCGCCATGTCCGCGATCTCCAGGACGTCGGCGTCGGTCTCGGTGGGCAGGCCGCACATGAAGTAGAGCTTCACCTGCCGCCAGCCGTTGGTGTACGCGGTCACGACGGTGCGGATCAGGTCTTCCTTCGACACCATCTTGTTGATGACCTTGCGGATCCGCTCCGACCCGCCCTCGGGGGCGAACGTCAGGCCGGTACGCCGCCCGTTGCGGGACAGCTCCTGCGCGAGGTCGATGTTGAACGCGTCCACCCGGGTCGACGGCAGCGACAGCGAGACGTTGGTGCCCTCGTACTGCTCGGCCAGGCCGGAGCACATGTCACCGATCTCGGAGTGGTCGGCCGAGGAGAGCGACAGCAGGCCCACCTCGGAGAAGCCGGAGAACTCCAGCCCCTCGCGCACCATCTGCCCGACCGTGGTGATCGACCGCTCGCGCACCGGCCGGGTGATCATGCCCGCCTGGCAGAACCGGCAACCCCGGGTGCAGCCCCGGAAGATCTCCACCGCGTACCGCTCGTGCACCGTCTCGGCCAGCGGGACGAGGGGCTTCTTCGGGTACGGCCAGGCGTCCAGGTCCATCGTCGTGCGCTTGTGCACCCGGAACGGCACGTCCGCCCGGTTCGGCACGACCCGCTGGATCCGCCCGTCCGGGAGGTAGTCCACGTCGTAGAAGCGCGGCACGTAGACGCTCTCGGTGCGGGCCAACCGCAGCAGCAGCTCGTCGCGGCCACCCGGGGAACCCTCCGCCTTCCACTCCCGGACGATCGCGGTGATCTCCAGGACCGCCTCCTCGCCGTCGCCGAGCACGGCGGCGTCGATGAAGTCGGCGATCGGCTCCGGGTTGAACGCGGCGTGCCCACCGGCCACGATCACCGGGTCGGCGTCCGTGCGGTCGGCGGCCAGCATCGGAATGCCGGCCAGGTCGATCGCGGTGAGCAGGTTGGTGTAGCCCAGCTCGGTGGAGAAGGAGATGCCGAACACGTCGAAGTCGCGCACCGGCCGGTGCGCGTCGACGGTGAACTGCGGCACGCCGTGCGTGCGCATCAGGTTCTCCAGGTCCGGCCAGACCGCGTACGTCCGCTCGGCGAGGGTGTCGGGCAGCTCGTTGAGCACCTCGTAGAGGATCTGCACGCCCTGGTTGGGCAGGCCCACCTCGTACGCGTCGGGATACATCAGTGCCCAGCGCACGGTCGCCGCGTCCCAGTCCTTGACCACCGCACCCAGCTCACCACCCACGTACTGGATGGGCTTGGAGACCTGCGGGAGCAGCGGCTCCAGCCGAGGCCAGACGGAATTGGTCGCGGCCGCGCGCGGCGTCGTGGACGGGGCACTCATGATGCCCAAGGGTACGCGCCCACCCGGCGGTGACCGCGCGCACGCCGCCGATGGCGGTGAGCGCCGCCCCGCCGCGCCGCCCGGTCGGCGACGGTGGCGGCGCGGTACTAACCTCGGACCGGCGCGAGAGGAGATTGCCGCGATGCCGGAGCCCCAGCCGGGAGCAGGCCGTCCGGCCGACGGGAGCACCCCGGGCACGGAGCCGGACCGCGATCCGGCGGTCGCCGACGAGCCGACCTCCCGACCCGTACCGCCGAACCAGCCGGACCCCTCGGACGAGCCGGAAGCACCGCGCCGCCCGCAACCACCGGACCAGCCGGAGCCGCCGACCGACCAGGCAGGCGGTTCCGACGTGGCCGGTGACGCGGACGGCCCCGGTCGGGCGGACGAACCGCGCCCGACCGACCGAACCGCACCCACCGGCGCGGCCGAATCCCCTACCGACACGGCGGTCGACCTGCCGGCCACCGCGGTCGATTCGCCCGCCACCGCGGCCGACTCCCCCGCCACGGCGGCCGGATCCGCTGCCACCGCCGCGGTCCCCGCGCCCCGATGGAGTGGATCCGCGCCGGTGCCGCCCCCTCTTCCGCGCAGGCGGACCTGGGGCGAGTCGGCCGAGCCGACCCCGCCGCCGCCCCTGCCCGACGAGCCGCCGGAGCACCGGACCCCGGTCGACCCGTGGGCCGGCGTGGACACCAGCGGCTGGGACCTGCCGCACGCCGAGCTGCCCCCGCTGCCGCCGACACTGCCCTACCCGGCGCCGCCGGCGACCCGGCAGTGGTCCGGTCCGCCCGCTCCCCCGGTGGGCCCGCACCCGGTGTCGTCACCCGCCGTCCCACCACCGCCCCCGCCGCCGGCGGCCCGGCCCGCCCTGCCGGCCCGACCCACGGCACCGGCCCGGCCGGTGTCACCGCCCGCGCCGCCGAAGCAGCGCCGGGGCCGGCGATCCGCCGCGCCACCACCGGTGACGCCGCCCCCGGGCTGGCAGGCGCCCAAGGGGTACGTGCCGGTCCCGGTCCGCCGGCGACGCCGCTGGCCGTGGCTGCTGCTGCTCACCCTGGCCTGCTGCTGCGGCTGCCCGGCCTACTACGGGTTCCCGATCTCGGCGCAGTACCCCGCCCGGGCGGCGCTGCCCGAGCAGGTGGCCGACCTGAGCCTGCGCCAGGACGACGGCAGCGCCGAGACCGCCCAACAGTTGGAGAAGGAGGTACGCCAGGAGCACTGGCTGGCCGAGGACACCTTCGCCGGCGTCTACGCCACCGCGGACGGCAAGCGGGTGACCGTCTTCGGCGGCACCGGCATCCGGCTGACCCCCGAGGCGGACGCGGACGCGGAGATCAGCCGACTCACCGAGCGCTACGCGCTGGATGCCGCCGAGACGGTGAAGACCGGCGTGCGGGGCCGGCACGAACGCTGTGCGGTCGGCCGGTCCGCCGCCACCGACGTGGTGGTCTGCACCTCCGTCGACCACGGCAGCATCGCCACCGGGGTGTTCACCCGACTCTCCGTCTCCGACAGCGCGGCCCTGCTGGACACCCTGCGCGGCCAGATCGTCCAGCCCAAGCAGGGCTGAGGAAGGGCCCGTCAGGCGTTGCGGGTCGGATCCGGGTGGGCGCGCGGCGGAGCGTAGCGGGGCACGTACTCCTGGCCGGTGAGCTTCTGGATCTCGCTCATCAGCTCGTCGGTCATCTGCCGCAGCGAGGTGCGGTCGGCCGGCCGGCCGGTGAAGTCCAGCGGCTTGCCGAACCGGACGGTGATCTTGGCGGTGCCGGGGCGGGGCACCCGGGCGCCGATCGGCTGGGCCTTGTCCGTGCCGATCATGCCGACCGGAATGATCGGCACACCGGCGGAGATCGCCAGCCGGGCCGCGCCGGTCCGCCCCCGGTAGAGCCTGCCGTCCGGGGAGCGCGTGCCCTCCGGGTAGACCACCACCAGATCGCCGCCCTTGAGTGCCGGGATGGCCGCGTCGAACGCGGACAGCGCCGCCCGCCCGCCGGCCCGCTCGACCGGGATCGCGCCCAGGCCGGTGAGGACGAACTTGGAGATCGCGCCCTTCACCCCGGTGCCCTTGAAGTACTCCGACTTCGCCCAGAACGCCAGGTGCCGGGGCACCACCGTGCCGAGGAACAGCTCGTCGGCCACCGAGAGATGGTTGCCGGCGAAGACCGCACCGCCGGTGTCCGGCACGTGTTCCAGCCCCTCCACGGTCGGGCGGAACGCCAACCGCAGCGTGGGCGCCACGGTGAGCTTGCCGATGGTGTAGAGCAGGGGCACTGGTCCTCCGGCAGATCAGGTGCGAACAGGCGGTGTCACGGTAGCGGACGCCGCCACACTTCCCCGACGGAGGTGGCGAGGCGCCCGCGCCCCGGCGATGCTGCGGTTAGGAAGGGGCCCTGCCTCTACATCAGAAGTTGAGAAGGGCCCCTTCCTCACACACGGGTGGTCATACCCGGCGGACGACGACCGTCACCCGGTCACCCTCACCGACCTCGCCGGCGAAGCCGTCGAGGCCCTCGGCGAAGTCGACCGAATCGGCCAGCACCTCCCCGGCGACGAAGTCGATGTACGCGGCCACCGCCGCGCGCACCTCCTCGGAAGCCGACACCGACACCACAATCCGGTCCGAGACGTCGAGGTCGGCGTCCCGGCGCGCCTGCTGCACCACCCGGACCACGTCGCGGGCCAGCCCCTCGGCGGCCAACTCCGGGGTGACCTCGGTGTCCAGCACGACCACGCCCTCACCGCCGGGCAGCGGCGCGGAGTGCTCGGCGTCGGCGGCGACCAGGCGCAGCTCGTACTCGCCCTCGGCCAGGGTGACACCGGCGGCCACCGGTGCGCCGTCGATTAGCTCCCAGTCGCCCGCCTTGACCGCCTTGATCACCTGCTGGACCTGCTTGCCGACCCGCGGCCCGAGCGCCCGGGGCACCACGGTCAGCACCTGCTGGCAGTACTCGGACAGCTCCGCGCTGAACTCCACCGCCTTCACGTTGACCTCGTCGGCGACCAGGTCGGCGAACGGACGCAGCTGATCCGCCGCCGGCGAGGCCACGGTCAGCTTCGACAGCGGCAGCCGCACCCGCAGCCCCTTCGCCTTTCGCAGCGACAACGCCGCCGAGGCGACCGCCCGGGTGGCGTCCATCGCGGCGACCAGCTCGTGGTCGGCCGGGAACTCGGTCGCCTCCGGCCAGTCGGTCAGGTGCACCGAGCGCTCCCCGGTCAGCCCGCGCCAGATCTCCTCCGCGGTCAGCGGCGCCAGCGGCGCCACCACCCGGCAGAGCGTCTCCAGCACCGTCCACAGGGTGTCGAAGGCGTTCGCGTCGCCGGACCAGAACCGGTCCCGGGACCGACGCACGTACCAGTTGGTCAGCGCGTCCAGGTAGGACCGGACGGTGGCGCAGGCGCCGGAGATGTCGTACGCCTCCATCTGCGCCTGGACCGTCGACACCAACTCGTTCGTCTTCGCCAGCACGTACCGGTCGAGCAGATGCGTCGAGTCGGTGCGGCGCCGCGCCTGATACCCGTCCGCGTTGGCGTAGAGCGAGAAGAAGTACCAGACGTTCCACAGCGGCAGCAGCACCTGCCGGACGGCATCCCGGATGAGCGTCTCGGTGACCGCCATGTCGCCGCCGCGCAGCACCGGCGAGGACATCAGCATCCAGCGCATCGCGTCCGAGCCGTACGCGTCGAAGACGTGGTAGACGTCCGGGTAGTTGCGCAGGCTCTTGGACATCTTGCGCCCGTCCGAGCCGAGCAGGATGCCGTGGCTGAGGCAGTTGCGGAACGCCGGCCGGTCGAACAGCGCGGTGGCCAGCACGTGCATGGTGTAGAACCAGCCGCGGGTCTGCCCGATGTACTCGACGATGAAGTCACCCGGGTAGTGGTGCTCGAACCAGTCGGCGTTCTCGAACGGGTAGTGCACCTGGGCGAACGGCATCGAGCCGGACTCGAACCAGCAGTCCAGCACCTCCGGCACCCGGCGCATCATCGACGTGCCGGTCGGGTCGTCCGGGTTGGGGCGGACCAGCTCGTCCACCGCCGGCCGGTGCAGGTCGCTCAGGCGTACGCCGAAGTCCCGCTCGATGTCGGCCAGCGAGCCGTAGACGTCCAGTCGCGGGTAGTTCGGGTCGTCGGACTTCCAGACCGGGATCGGCGAGCCCCAGAACCGGTTCCGGCTGATCGACCAGTCCCGGGCGTTGGCCAGCCACTTGCCGAACGAGCCGTCCTTGATGTGCCCCGGCGTCCAGTTGATCTGCTGGTTCAGCTCGACCATCCGGTCCCGGAAACGGGTCACCGCCACGAACCACGACGACACCGCCTTGTAGACCAACGGGGTCTCGCAGCGCCAGCAGTGCGGGTACGAGTGGGTGTAGGTGTCCTGCTTGAGCACCACCCCCCGCTCCTTGAGCTCCCGGATCACCGGCTTGTTGACGTCGAAGACCTGCTCGCCCTGGTACGGCGGGACCAGCGCGGTGAACCGGGTGTGGTCGTCGACCGTGACGATGGTGGGGATGCCGGCGGCGTTGCAGACGTTCTGGTCGTCCTCACCGAACGCCGGGGCGAGGTGCACGATCCCGGTGCCGTCCTCGGTGGTGACGAACTCCGCGCCGAGCACCTGGTAGGCGTTGTCCCCGGCCTGCTCGACGAGGAAGTCGTACAGCGGGGTGTAGCGGCGCCCGACCAGGTCACGGCCGTACACCGTGCCGACCTGCTCGTACCCCTCCAGCTCCTTGCCGTACGCGGCCAGCCGCGCCGCACCGATCACGAAGCGGTCCCCGTCGCGCTCCAGCACCGCGTACTCGATGTCCGGGCCGACGGCGAGCGCCAGGTTGGACGGCAGGGTCCACGGCGTGGTGGTCCAGACGCCCAGCTTGACCGGCCCGCGCACCAGCTCCGGCGCGGACTCGTCGGGGGTCAGCCCGAACCACACGGACAGGGTGGGGTCGTGCCGGTCCCGGTAGACGTCGTCCATCCGGGTCTCGGTGTTCGACAGTGGCGTCTCGCACCGCCAGCAGTACGCCAGCACCCGGAAGCCCTCGTAGATCAGACCCTTGTCGTGCAGGGTCTTGAAGGCCCACATGACGCTTTCCATGTAGTCCAGGTCGAGGGTCTTGTAGTCGTTGGCGAAGTCGACCCAGCGGGCCTGCCGGTTGATGTACCGCTCCCAGTCCTGGGTGAACTCCAGCACCGAGGTGCGGCAGGCCTCGTTGAACCGGGCCACGCCCAGGTCGATGATCTCCGCCTTGCTGGTGATGCCGAGCTGCTTCTCGGCCACCACCTCGGCGGGCAGGCCGTGGCAGTCCCAACCGAAGCGCCGCTCGACGTGCCGACCGCGCATGGTCTGGTAGCGCGGCACCACGTCCTTGACGTAGCCGGTGAAGAGGTGGCCGTAGTGCGGCAGGCCGTTGGCGAACGGCGGGCCGTCGTAGAAGACGTACTCGTTCTTGCCGTCGTCCCCGGCCGGGCGGGCCTCCACCGACGCCTCGAAGGTCTTGTCAGCCGTCCAGTGCTCCAGCACCCGGCGCTCGACCGCGGGCAGGTCCGGGCTCGCCGAGACACCGGCGGCGGTCGGTTCGTGCAACGGATAGGCCATCGGGGGTCGCTCTCCTCGCAGCTCACTCATCGGTGGGTCTGCGAGGACGAACCTTCCGGGGTACGCCTCGACGACGCTCCCCGGGTGGCCCGCGGTACCACCCCGCTTGGCGGTCAGGATCGACCGCCCGCTCATTGGCCGGCTGTGACGGGCCGGACCCGTCCGGTTCTACTGGGCCGGTTGCCCGGCTGTTCTTCCGGAGGCTCACCGGTGATGGCCGGGTCATCGCCTTACGGTGCTCAACGATACTCGACCCGCCCACCGCCCCGCCGCCGAGTAATGACGGGGCGTCCCGCCACCGGGCTAGGCTCACCGGGTGATCCGGATCGAGCTGGACGAGCCGACGCTGACCCGCACCCGGATCGCGACCAGCCCGCTCTGGGAGGCCAAGTGCAGCCTCTACCTGCTCGACCGGTACCCGGACGAGGCGCCCTGGCCCTACACGGGCTGGGCGCGGCACGCCCATCGGGTGCTCGCCGAGCTGCCCGAGGCCGCCCCTGCCCGGCTCTACTCGAAGACCGGCTCCTGGTACCCGGATTTCCTGGGTCCGGTGCCACCCACCGCGAGCCCGACCATCGCCGAGGAGTTGGCCGTGCTCCGGGCCACACCGGCCTCGGTGATCGCCGAGCAGATCCCCCGCTACCACCGTCCAGACGACCTGCCGGGTTGGTTGCGTCCGTTCGTCACTGACCGGCAGGCGGCCCTGGACCGGCTCGCCGACGGCCTCCAGGCGTACTGGGACGCGGCGATCGCGCCGTGGTGGCCGGCGATGCGGGCGGCGCTGGACGAGGAGGTGCTGCACCGGGCACGGGCGCTCGCCGCGCACGGCCCGGACGCGCTGCTGGCCGACCTGCACGAGCGGGTGCGCTGGGAAAGGCCGACGCTGACTCTGGTCAAGCCGTCCGAGGGGCAGTTCACCGCGGTCGACCAGCGGCTGCTGCTGATCCCGTTGATCTTCTCTCGAGGAGCGCTCACCTTCTCCACCGATCACCCCGAGATCCTCGCGGTCTCGTACCAGGCCCGGGGCTCGGTGCTGCTGGCCGATCGGCCGGCCGCCGAGAAGCCCGCGGCGGATCCGGCCACCGACCGGCTGGCGGTCCTGGTCGGTCGGGGGCGCGCCCAGGTGCTGCGGGCGCTGACCCGACCGGCCACCACCGCCGGCCTCGCCGCCACCCTCGGGCTGGCGCCGAGCACCGTCTCGGAGCAGCTCTCCGCGTTGCTCACCGCGGGCGTGGTGCACCGTCGCCGGGTCGGCCGGCGGGTGCTGTACGGCCTGGAACCGGCCGGCGTGGCCCTGGTGCAGCTGATCGGCGACGAGCCGGCGACCGCCTCGGCCTGAACATTCGGCCCGTTCCGAATTCGTTTCCCACCCGCCCCGGCCACTCCTAGCCTCCGGGCATGAGCGAACACACGATCGAGGCGGTCGGGCTGCGCCGCACGTACCGCAGCCGGACCGGATGGTTACGACCACAGCGCCGGGAGGTGGAGGCGGTCCGCGGCGTCGACCTGACGGTCGGCAACGGGGAGCTGTTCGGCCTGCTCGGGCCGAACGGCGCTGGCAAGACCACGACCATCAAGCTGCTGAACACGCTGCTCATCCCGACCGCCGGGGAGGCCCGGATCTGCGGCTTCGACGTGGTCCGGCAGACCCGGGAGGTACGCCGGCGGATCGGGTACGTCTTCGGCGGTGACCGGGGGCTCTACGACCGGCTCTCCGCGCGGGACAACCTGCGCTACTTCGCGGAGCTGTACGGCGTGCCCGGGCGGGAGCAGAAGCGGCGGATCGCCGAGCTGCTCGACCTGGTCCGGCTGACCGGTCGGGAGAACGACCGGGTGGAGGGTTACTCCCGGGGCATGCGGCAGCGGCTGCACATCGCCCGGGGCCTGCTGCACCGGCCGCGGGTGCTCTTCCTCGACGAGCCGTCGATCGGGGTGGACCCGGTGGCGGCCCGGGAGCTGCGGCAGACCGTGGCCGACCTCGCCGCCACCGGCACCACCGTGCTGCTCACCACCCACTACATGGCCGAGGCGGACGAGCTGTGCGGCCGGATCGCGGTGATCGCGAACGGCACCATCCAGGCCCTCGGCACTCCTGCCGAGCTGCGGCACCACGCCGACGGCCGGCAGGTGCTGGAAGTGGAGGCGTACGGGGTGGGTGACGGCCAGCTCGCCGTGATCCACGCTCTGCCGGGCGTGCGCGAGGCGAGCGTGGTCGTCACCGGTGCGGCGCAGGTGCTGACCGTGCAGTCCGACGCGGGGGTGGACGTGCAGGCGGACGTGCTGCGCGCGCTGGACGGGGTGCGGCTGGGCCGGGTCACCGCCCGGCAGCCCACCCTGGAGGACGCGTACGTGGCGACCGTGAACCGGGTCGACGCGCAGTCTCGCCGGGTCGAGGCGGTGGCCGCGTGAGGACGTTGCGGATGATCGCGGTCGGGGCGCTGCTGCACGCCAAGCAGCTCAGCCGGTCGCCGTTCGAGATCGCCACCGCGCTGATCGTGCCGGTGGTGCAGGCGACCCTGGCCGTCTACCTGTTTCGGGCCGGCGGCGAGCCGGGTCGGCTGCTGGAGGCCGCGGTCGGGGCGGGGCTGATGGGTGTCTGGTCGTCGGTGCTGTTCGGTTCGGGTGGCGCGATCCAGAACCAACGCTGGCAGGGCACCCTGGAGATGATCATGTTGGCGCCCCGGCCACCGGCGCTGGTGGTGCTGCCGATCACGCTGGCCACCGCGCTCACCGGCACGTACGCGATGCTCGCCACGCTGGCCTGGGGCCGGCTGCTGTACGGCATCCCGCTGACCTTCGCCCACCCGCTGGCGTTCGCGGTGGCGGTACCCGGCTGCATCATCGGGCTCGGCATGTTCGGGCTGCTGCTCGCCTCCACGTTCGTGCTGCTGCGCAACGCCAACGCGCTGACCAACACGCTGGAGTACCCGATCTGGCTGGTGTCCGGGATGCTCGTGCCGATCACCGCGCTGCCCGGCTGGACCGGTCCGATCGCCGCTGTGCTGCCCACCACGTGGGGAGCGCGCGCGGTCCGCGAGGCGGCCACCGGCAGCGGGCCGGTCTGGCCGTCGCTCGGCATCTGCCTGGTGATCAGCCTGGCCTGCCTGGCGCTCGGCGCGATCATGATGACCCACGTCGAGCGGCGGGCCCGCGCGGCGGCCACCCTCGCCCTGGCCTGAGGAGGCGACGATGACCGCTCTGCTCCGCCTGATCGGCACCGGTGGCGTGATCGCCTACCGGGCCCTGTTCAACTGGACCACCCCGGCGATGTTCGTCGGCACGCTGCTCGTCGGCCCCCTGTTCCAGCTGCTGTTCTTCGCCTACCTGGGCCGGCAGCTCGGTGTCGCCGACGACGGCTTCTACATCACCGGCAACGCGGTGCTGGTGGCCTCGCTGGCGTGCGTGTTCGGCGGCACCATGGCGGTGTCGAACGAGCGGCGCTTCGGCACGCTCGGGCACGTGCTGCTGTCGCCGCGCAGCCGCACCGCGGTCTTCCTCGGCCGGGTCCTGCCGTACGCCGCCAACGGGCTGCTGATCGCGGTGACCACCATGACCGCCGCGTCGCTGCTGCTCGGCCTCCGGGTACCGGTCGACGCGCTGCCGGGGCTGCTGCTGGCCCTGGCGGTCGCGGCGCTGGCCTGCGGCTTCTTCGGCCTGACCCTGGGTGCGATCGGGCTGCGGTTCCGCGACGTCTGGCTGGTCTCCAACGTCTCGGTGGCGCTGCTTCTCCTGCTCACCGGGGTCAACGTCCCCGCCGCCGGGCTGCCGGCCTGGATGCGCGTCACCGGCGAGCTGCTGCCGATCACCCACGCCGCCGAGGCGGCCCGCCGGTTGGTCGCCGGCGAAGGATTCCAGGCAGCCGCACCCCAGCTCGCCGCCGAACTGGCCATCGCCGTCGGCTACGCGGTCCTCGCCGCCACCCTGCTCAAGCTCTTCGAAGCCGAGTCCCGCCGTCGGGCCTCCCTCGACACCCTCTGACCCGGGGTCGTCCTTCCTAGCTACTGTTGATCATGAGGTTGACGGGTGAGTGGATCGCCGATCCGCCCGCCTACCTCATGATCAACGGCGGTCGGGGCAGGACGGGATCGGGTGGACCGGCAGGACGCCGGCACTTCCCGTCGACGAGGGCACCTCCTCGGCGCGCCGGGGGGCCGCCTTGACGTGGCCCTCCGGGCCTGACCAGAATTCGCCGGGTGACCGCGATCAGTTACGCCGAATACCGCGCGATGCGACGATTCCCCGCCCTCGACGGGCTCCGCGCGATTGCGGCGGTGATCGTCGTCGCCTTCCACTTCGGGGGGCCGCGGTGGACCTGGCTCTCCGGCTGGGTGGGCGTCCAACTGTTCTTCGTGCTGTCCGGTTTCCTGATCACCACGCTGCTGCTCCGCGAGGAGGAGGGGCGTGGCCGCGTCTCGCTGCGGTCCTTCTACATTCGCCGCTTCTTCCGGATCCTGCCGGTCTACTTCGTGGTGCTCGCCGCGACGTACGCCCTCGCGCACCTCAACGGCGGCGGCGCGAAGGTGCGCGAGTCGATGCCGCACTACCTGCTCATGGTCAACGAGTTCGCGCCGAACTCGGCGGTCTTCCTGCACTCGTGGACCATCGCCATCGAGTGGAAGTTCTACCTGGTCTGGCCGCTGCTCGCGTTCGTGTTCGTCACCGCCGCCGTCGTCCGCCGGATCGCGGTGACGCTTCTGGCCATCGCGGGCCTGGTCGCGATGATCCCGTTCGCGACCGCCTGGCCCTACTGGCCGATCCACTACGTGTCGATCCTGGTTGGCTGCCTGCTGGCGGTCGTCATGCACCACCCACGGGGGTACGCGCTCATCCGGCCGTTGACCCGTCCCGTGGTGTCCTTCGCGGTGGTGGTCGGGTTCGTCGCCGTCCACCTGTCGCTGCCGTACTGGCCGCCGGCCGCGGACGGCCACTCGGAGATGATGATCGGCGTCTACGCGGTGGCGGTGGCGATTCTGCTTCCGGCCATGCTCGCACCCGGGCTGCCGACGAAGCTGCTCTCCTGGCGGCCGCTGGTGTTCGTGGGCGAACGCTCCTACTCGCTCTACCTGGTGCAGTACATCGCCATGGCGATGGTGGTCGGGCTGGTGCCGTCGTACGGCGTGCACGGGACCCGGCTGTTCGTCGCCACCACCGTGGTGGGCCTGCTCGCCGCCGACCTGCTGTTCCGGTGGGTTGAGCAGCCGATGATCGCGGTGGGACGCCGCCTCTCCGGGAGGGGCCGGGGAGTCCCGCCCACGCCGGCCGGCGCCCCGGCGCCCCGGTCGGCCGCGTCCTCCGAGCCGGCCGACTCCGCCGAGCGGACCGTGCCCGGCGTTCCGGTCCCCGCGCACGGGGCGTCCGCCGTTCCGGAGCCCACCCCGGTCCCGGTCATCGACGGCGCCGCGCGGGTCTGACCTCCCGCTCCGCCCGGCCGCGCCACCGGCGACCTTCGGCATGACCGGAGTCACAGCCACGGCTGTCACGGCATGCCCCGGCCCATCCGTCGTACGGGTGTCGAAACCGATCAGGGGAGGTAGTCGTGCAGCGGATGAATCCCGGCGAGGTGGCGCCGAAGGCGTACCAGGCCGTCATGGGGATGGAGAAGTACGCTCAGTCGAACGTCGACCACACCGTGCTGGAACTGGTCAAGCTGCGGGCGTCGATGATCAACGGGTGCGCGTACTGCGTGGACATGCACAGCCGGGACGCGCTCGCGAACGGCGAGTCGAGCCGGCGACTGTTCGCGGTGGCCGCCTGGCGGGAGTCGACGTTCTTCGACGAGCGGGAGCGGGCCGCGCTGGACCTCACCGACGCCGTCACCCGGCTCGGCGAGCACGGGGTGCCGGATGACGTGTGGGACACCGCCGCGAAGGTCTGGTCGGAGAAGGAACTGGCCGACCTCGTCTTCGCGATCGCCACAATCAACGTGTGGAATCGGATCGCGGTGACCATGCGGCTGGAGCCCCCGGCGCAGGTGTGACGACCGAGGCGGCAGAGGCGGCCGGTGCGCTCCAGGCGCACCGGCCGATGCTGCTCGGGCTCGCCTACCGCCTGCTCGGCAGCCGGCACGACGCCGAGGACGTGCTCCAGGAGGCGTACCTGCGCTGGCTCGGCGTGGACCGGTCGGCGGTGGAGGAGCCGCGGAAGTACCTGTCCCGCGTGGTCACCCACCTGGCCCTGGACCGGCTGCGGGCCCGGCAGGCGGCGCGTGAGACGTACGTCGGGACGTGGCTGCCCGAGCCGGTCCCGACCGCACCCTCGCCGTTCGGGCCGCTGGACCGCGCGGAGCTACGCGACTCGCTCTCCACCGCGCTGCTGCACGTGCTGGAGCGGCTCACCCCACCGGAGCGCGCGGTGTACGTCCTGCACACCGCCTTCGACCTGCCGTACGCGGAAATCGCGGAGATCCTGGACCGGACCCCGGAGCACTGCCGACAGCTGCACCACCGCGCGACGGCCCGGGTACGACAGGAGCAGCGCCGCTTCACCGCCAGCCGGGCCGAACGGGAACGGCTGCTGGACGCGTTCCTGGCCGCCGCCCGCGATGGCGACCTGGCGACGCTCACCGGCCTGGTCGCGGCGGACGCCACGGCGTGGAACGACGGCGGCGGTCGGGCACGGGCCGCCCGCAACCCCGTCACCGGCGCAGACCGGATCGCCCGGTTCTTCGCCGGGATCTACGGCCGGGGCCGCCAGTGGACGACGCGCCGGGTGGAGCTGAACGGGGAACCAGCAGCCCTGATGACCCGTGCGGACGGCAGCCGGTACACGTTGACCGTCAGCGCGGCCGACGGTCGGATCACCGGCGTCTACGTGGTGGGCAACCCGGAGAAGCTGCCGCCGGTCGACTGACCCCGGCGACGACGCGTCAGCCCAGCTCCGGGAACCAGAGCGCGATCTCGCGCTTGGCGCTGTCCGGCGAGTCGGACGCGTGGACCAGATTCTCCCGGTTGGACAGCGACAGGTCGCCCCGGATGGTGCCGGCGGCCGCCTTGCGCCCGTCGGTCGCGCCGACCAGCCCGCGAACCACGTCGATGACCTGGTCGCCGGAGAGCACCAGGGCGACCAGCGGACCGCCGGTCATGAAGTCCTTCAGCGGCGGGTAGAAAGCCTTGTCGACGTGCTCGGCGTAGTGCTCGTCGGCGAGCGCGGCGTCCATCGTCCGGTGCACCATCGCGTCGATCCGCAGCCCCTTGCGCTCGAAGCGGGAGAGGACCTCGCCGACCAGGCCGCGGCGGACCGCGTCGGGCTTGATCAGAACGAGGCTGCGCTCATCCGGGCTGTTGCTGGACACGCTGGGTTCCTCCTGTACGCGCTGAACGCTCGGGATCGGTACGGTCAGCCTAGCGACCCGGTCCCGGCGCCGGCGCGGCGGCCGGTCTTTCCTCCGGTGGCCGATCCGGCCTAGCCTGGCCCTGACCCCGGGAGGTCCACTGTGGCGAATGGCGGGAACCGACCCATCGCGCCGGTACGCAAGTTGATCGGCACGGTGCTGGGCACCGTGGCCACGTTCGTCGTCCTCTTCGGGCTGGGCATGACCAGCTGGGCCATCGTGGCGCTCGGGGTCGCACTGCTGGTGCTGGCGATCGCACTGGCCACCGTGCGCGGCGGTGGGCGCACCTGGGTCGTCGGCGTCGGGCACGTGCACAGCGCCTCCGAACCGCCCACCCAGTACGCGTTCGGCCGCTGTGAGCTGCAACTGGTGATCGACGCCCCCGGTCTGCCGCCCCGGTCCAAGAAGATCATCGAGCCGCGGGTGCCGGTCGCCAAGTGGCCGTCGCTGGGCCAGACCCTGCCGATCCGGGTCGCGCTGGACGATCAGCGGCACGTCAAGGTCCTCTGGGACGAGGTGCCCACCCACGCCGAGACCGCTACGGCCGTCGCCGACCTGCCGCCCGAGTTCGCCGACGCCGAAGCCCTCGACGAGGTGCTGATCCAGCAGGACGCCCCGCCGTGGGCCGACCGCGCGCCAGACGACGACTTCCGCGACCCGCTCGGCGACCCGTTCCGCGACCCACCCGGCCCCGACCCGCTCCGTGACGACCTGGACGTCGCGCCCCCCGAGGAACGCGAGCCGGTGGTGGTGCACCAGAGCCCCGGCGGCCCGGTGGTGCTGGAGGGCGTCGTCGTCGAGCAGCCGGCCGGCGGCCAGTCGGCCGGCAGCGGGCTCCCCCGGCGGGCCACCCCCGCGCCGCGTCCGCCCGCTGAGGAGCGCTTCGACCAGCCGGAGGACGACCGGCCCGCCCCACCCGCCGAGGACCCCTTCGACCCGCCCACCGCACAGCGCTTCGACCCACCTCCCGCGCAGCGATCCGCTCCGGGTATGACGGATCCGCTGGACCCGCTCGACCTGCCGCTGGACGATCCCACCCCGCCCGGCACCGCGCGCGAGACCGTCACCGCCGAGGAACTGGACGAGGCGATCTTCGGGTACGACACGGAGGCCGCCGCCGATCCGGCCGCCCCGATCAGCGGCGTGGGCCTCACGCTGCTGGTCACCGACCTGTCCCGGTCGCTGGACTTCTACCGCGATGTGCTCGGCTTCAGCGAGGTCGACCAGGGCACCGGCAACGCGGTGCTCGCCTCCGGCACGACCCGACTGGTGCTGCGCGAGGTGACCGGGGCGGCGCCGATCAGCCGGCGGCTGGTGCACGTCAACCTCGAGGTGGACGACATCGGGGCGGCGTACGAGCGGCTGCGGGGATCGGGTGTGCGCTTCACCTACGCGCCCCGGGTCGTCAACCGGGGCACCAGGCTGGAGGTATGGGCGGCGGCGTTCCGCGACCCGGACGGCCACGGCATCGCCCTCACCCAGTGGCGCGAACGCGCCGACGCCTGACCGCGGACGCGGTCGTCCGGGTCCGCGTCAGCCGAGGATGACCCGGCGGACGTGCAGCGCGTACGCCCAGACCAGGGCGAAGATGATGCCCAGCGCGAACAGCGACCAGTGCAGCAGGCCAGCCAGCAGAAGCAGACCCTGAAGCACGGTGCCGGCGTGCCAGGCCCACGGGCGGCGCATCACGCCGGCGAGCAGGACGGCGACCACCGCCAGGGCCACCACCGCGGCGATCGCGGCCCCGCCCAGGTCGCCGCCGACCACGCGGATCGGCTGGATGGCCAGCACCAGCACCAGCGCCTCCAGGCTGAGGGTCCCGGCGCCCAGGCCGCGTACCGCCCGCTCCGGGTTGCGCAGCCCGGACCGCCGGGGTTGCCCGACCGCGGGCTCCTCGTCCGGCGACCCGGCCGCGGGCTGGTCGGCCGGCGACGCGGCGGTGGGCTGGTCCGCTGGTGGGTGCTCGGGGGTGCGGCGGTCCCGCTCCGGGCCTGTCATCGCTTCAGCAGCCGACGGGCGTCGGCCACCGTCACCACCGACCCGGTGATCAGCACCCCCACCCCGCTGAGTTCACCGGGGACGTCCTCCTCGGCCAACGCCACCGCCACCTCGATCGCGTCCGGCATCTCCTCGGCCACCTCGACCCGCTCCTCGCCGAAGATCTCGCCGGCCAGCGCGGCGAGTTCGGCCGTCGGCATCGCCCGCGGCGAGCTGTTGCGGGTGACCACCACCAGATCGACCACCGGCTCCAGCAGCTCCAGCAGGCTGGACGCGTCCTTGTCGGCGAGCACGCCGACGACCGCCACCAGCTTGCTGAAGGCGAACTCCTCCTGCAACGCGGTGACGGTGGCGGCCATCCCGTGCGGGTTGTGCGCGCCGTCCAGCAGGACGGTCGGGGCGTTCCGGACCCGCTCCAGCCGACCCGGGGAACTGGCCTCGGCGAAGCCCTCCCGGACCGCCTCGATGTCCAACTGCCGCGTGGTCCCGGCACCCAGGAACGCCTCCACCGCGGCGAGTGCCACCGCGGCGTTCTGCGCCTGGTGCGCGCCGTGCAGAGGGATGAACACGTCGTCGTAGATGCCGCCGAGCCCCTGGAGGGTGAGCACCTGACCGCCGACCGCGATGGCCCGACTCAGCACACCGAACTCGGCGCCTTCGCGGGCGATGGTCGCGCCCACCTCGGCACAGCGTTCCAGGAGGGGGCGGGCCGCCTCCTCCTCCTGCGCCGCCGCGATGACGGTGGCACCCGGGTGGATGATGCCGGCCTTGGCCAGCGCGATGTCCTGGAGCGTGTCGCCGAGCCACTCGGTGTGGTCCAGGCCGATCGGCGTGATCACGCAGACCCCGGCCTGGATGACGTTGGTGGCGTCCTCGGCGCCGCCGAGGCCCACCTCGACGACCGCGATGTCGACCGGCGCGTCGGCGAACGTGGCGAACGCCAGCGCGGTGGTCATGTCGAAGTACGTGAGCGGCTCGTCCGACCGCGCGTCGACCAGCTCGGCCAGCGGCCGGACCTCCCGGTACACCGCGGCGAACCGCTCCTCGCTGACCGGCTCGCCGTCCAGGGCGATCCGCTCCCGGACGGTCTCCAGGTGCGGGCTGGTGTACCGGCCGGTGTGCAGCCCGAACGCCCGGAGCAGCGAGTCGATCATTCGCGCGGTGGAGGTCTTGCCGTTGGTGCCGGTCAGGTGGATCGCGGGGTACGCCCGCTGAGGGCTGCCGAGCAGATCGAGCAGCGACTCGATCCGGTCCAGCTCGAAGACCATGCGGGTGAAGCCGCGGGCGGCCAGCTCGGCCTCGGCGGCGGCGAAATCGGTACGGTCGGTCACGAGGGAAGCGTCTCCAGAGCAGCGTCGATCCGGACCAGGTCGGCCTCGGCGGTGGCCAGCCGGTCGCGGATCTTCGCGACCACCGGCTCGGGGGCCTTGCCGATGAAGGCCGGGTTGTCGAGCTTCGCCCGGGCCTGCGCGACCTCCTTCTCGGCCGCCGCGCGGTCCTTGGTCAGCCGTGCCCGCTCGGCGGCCACGTCGATCGACCCCCGGGTGTCCAACGCGACACCGACCGCCCCGGGCATGGCCAGCGTGGCGCTGGCCTGGAAGGCATCGCCGGCCGGGTCCAGCCGCACCAGTGAGCGGATCAGCGGCTCGTGGGCCGCGATGCCGGCGCCGCCGAGCCCGTCCAGCCGGGCTGCCACCCGCTGGGTCGGGCGCAGCCCCTGGTCGGAACGGAACCGACGGATCTCGGTGACCACCCGCTGCACGCTGGCCAGCTCCGCCTCGGCGGCGTCGTCGATCAGCGAACGGTCGGCCACCGGCCAGGCGGCGGTCTGCACCGTCTCGCCGCCGGTCAGCGCGAGCCACAGCTCCTCGGTGACGAACGGGATGACCGGGTGCAGCAGCCGCAGCAGCTGGTCCAGCACGTGCCCGAGCACCCGGCGGGTGTTGTCCGCCCGCTCGCCGCCCTCGGCGAGCACCGGCTTGCTCAGCTCGACGTACCAGTCGCAGACGTCGTCCCAGGCGAAGTGGTAGAGCAGGTCACACACCTTGGCGAACTCGTACGCCTCGAACTGCTCGTCGACCTCGGCGGTGACGTGCGCGAGCCGGGACAGGATCCACCGGTCGACGGTGGAGAGCTGCTCGGCGGCGGGCAGGTCACCCGTGGTGTGCGCCCCGTTCATCAGCGCGAACCGGGTGGCGTTCCAGAGCTTGTTGCAGAAGTTGCGCGAGCCCTGGCACCAGTCCTCGCTGACCGGCACGTCCTGACCGGGGTTGCCGCCCCGGGCCAGGGTGAACCGGGTGGCGTCGGCTCCGTACCGGTCGATCCAGTCCAGCGGGTCGACCACGTTGCCGAACGACTTCGACATCTTCTTGCCGAACTGGTCGCGCACCATGCCGTGCAGGGCGACCACGTCGAAGGGCGGCCGGCCGTCCATCGCGTAGAGGCCGAACATCATCATCCGGGCGACCCAGAAGAACAGGATGTCGTACCCGGTGACCAGCACGCTGGTCGGGTAGAACTTCGCCAGCTCCGGGGTCTGCTCCGGCCAGCCGAGCGTGGAGAACGGCCACAGGCCGCTGGAGAACCAGGTGTCGAGGACATCCTCGTCCTGGTGCCAGCCCTCGCCGGTCGGCGGCGCCTCGTCGGGGCCGACGCAGACGATCTCGCCCGCCGGGCCGTACCAGACCGGGATGCGGTGCCCCCACCAGAGCTGGCGGGAGATGCACCAGTCATGCATGTTGTCGACCCAGGCGAAGTAGCGCTTGGCCAACTCGGCCGGCTCGATCCGGACCCGGCCGTCGCGCACCGCGTCACCAGCCGCCTGGGCCAGCGGAGCGGTGTTGACGAACCACTGCAACGACAGCCGCGGCTCGACCGTCGTACGGCAGCGCGAGCAGTGCCCGACCGCGTGCACGTACGGCCGCTTCTCCGCGACGATCCGCCCCTGCTCCCGCAGGGCGGCGACGATCGCCGGTCGCGCCTCGAGCCGGTCCAGCCCCTCGAACGGCCCGGGCACGGTGATCACACCGCGCTCGTCCATCACGGTCAGCGCGGGCAGGTCGTGCCGCTGGCCGATCTCGAAGTCGTTCGGGTCGTGCGCCGGGGTCACCTTCACCATGCCGGTGCCGAACGACGGGTCGACGTGCGCGTCGGCGACGATCGGAATGCGGCGCCCGGTCAGCGGCAGCTCGACCTCGGTGCCGATGAGGTGCTGGTACCGCTCGTCGTCCGGGTGCACCGCCACGGCGGTGTCGCCCAGCATCGTTTCGGCCCGGGTGGTGGCCACCACGACCTCGTCGCTGTACCGGATGGAGATCAGCTCACCGTCGTCGTCGGTGTGCTCGACCTCGATGTCGGAGAGCGCGGTCAGGCAGCGCGGGCACCAGTTGATGATCCGGTTGGCCCGGTAGATGAGGCCGTCGTCGTACAGCTTCTTGAAGATCGTCTGGACGGCCCGGGACAGGCCCTCGTCCATGGTGAAGCGCTCACGGTCCCAGTCGACGGAGTCGCCGAGGCGGCGCATCTGGCCGAGGATGGCACCGCCGGACTCGGCCTTCCACTGCCAGACCCGCTCGACGAACTTCTCCCGGCCCAGGTCGTGCCGGGATAGCCCCTGGGCGGCGAGTTGCCGCTCCACGACGTTCTGGGTGGCGATGCCGGCGTGGTCCATCCCGGGCAGCCACAGCGCCTCGAAGCCCTGCATCCGCTTCCGCCGCACCAGGGCGTCCTGCACGGTGTGGTCCAGGGCGTGGCCCATGTGCAGCGAGCCGGTGACGTTCGGCGGCGGGATGACGATGGTGAACGGGGGCTTGTCACTGTCGGCGGAGGCCCGGAAGTGCCCGGCGGCTACCCACTGCTCGTACCGTCGCTGCTCTACCTCGGCGGGCTGGTACTGGCCGGCCAGGGTGGGGGCGTCGGGGCGTCGGGCATCGAGTCTGTCGGTCACCCGTGAAAGTCTACGGAGGGCTTCGGCGGACCCGACGTGCGCCACCTGCCATTCGCGTACGGTGTCGGCTATGTCCGACGCACATCTCACTGCGCGCCCGCTCGACGACGGTCGCGAGCCGGTGGAGCTGACCGAGGAGCCGATCCAGCTGAGCACCCGGGACCCCGGAGGCGAGCCCGACGAGCCGCGTGGTGGGTGGTCCCGGCGGCGCCGGATCGGCTGGGCGGTCGCGCTGGTCGTCGGCCTGGCCGGTGCGGGCGTGCTGGGCGCCGGCGGCTGGCGGGTGGTGCAGCAGAAGGACACCCGGCTGACCTCGCCGGACCAGGTGGCTGGCCTGACCCGGGACGACAGCGAACGCGCGAAGAGCACGGCGGACTACCTGCGCAGCGGCCTGGCGGCCGACATCGAGCTGGACCGCAGCTTCGGCACGGTCTACCGCGATCCGGCCGACGACAAGCGGTCGGTGCTGATCTTCGGGGGCACCACCCTGCTCTGGCAGCCGGAGCGGGACCTGGACAGCCTCTTCGGCCTGATGTCCGACGAGACCGGCAAGGTGACCGGCCTGCGCGAGGTGTCCGCGGGCGAGCTGGGCGGCGTGATGAAGTGCGGCAACACCAGCGGCGAGGGCGGCGACTTCGCCGTGTGCGGCTGGGCGGACCACGGCAGCGTGGTGATGGCGATGTTCCCGGGGCGGTCGGTCACCGACGCCGGAGGGCTGCTGCGCAACCTGCGCGCCGGCATGCAGACCCGGGACTGACCCTGGGCCGGCGTCCATCCGGGCCTGGTCTTGGGTATGGAAATGCGTCAGGGCCACCCCAGAAATGGGGTGGCCCTGACGAATGTTTGTCCGGCGGCGTCCTACTCTCCCACACCCTCACGAGTGCAGTACCATCGGCGCTGGAGGGCTTAGCTTCCGGGTTCGGAATGTGACCGGGCGTTTCCCCTCCGCCATGACCGCCGTAACTCTATCGACATGTCAAACAACACCACACAGTGTGGTCTGTTGTTCGTTTATCGAGAGTTGCACAGTGGACGCGTAGCAGCTTAGTAGTCAAGTCCTCGGCCTATTAGTACCGGTCAACTGAACCCGTTACCGGGCTTACATTTCCGGCCTATCAACCCAGTCGTCTAGCTGGGGGCCTTACCCCACAAAGTGGGTGGGATACCTCATCTTGAAGCAGGCTTCCCGCTTAGATGCTTTCAGCGGTTATCCCTTCCGAACGTAGCTAACCAGCCGTGCCCCTGGCGGGACAACTGGCACACCAGAGGTTCGTCCGTCCCGGTCCTCTCGTACTAGGGACAGCCCTTCTCAAGTATCCTACGCGCACGGCGGATAGGGACCGAACTGTCTCACGACGTTCTAAACCCAGCTCGCGTACCGCTTTAATGGGCGAACAGCCCAACCCTTGGGACCTGCTACAGCCCCAGGATGCGACGAGCCGACATCGAGGTGCCAAACCATCCCGTCGATATGGACTCTTGGGGAAGATCAGCCTGTTATCCCCGGGGTACCTTTTATCCGTTGAGCGACACCGCTTCCACTCGCAAGTGCCGGATCACTAGTCCCGACTTTCGTCCCTGCTCGACCTGTCAGTCTCACAGTCAAGCTCCCTTGTGTACTTGCACTCAACACCTGATTGCCAACCAGGCTGAGGGAACCTTTGGGCGCCTCCGTTACCTTTTAGGAGGCAACCGCCCCAGTTAAACTACCCACCAGACACTGTCCCTGAACCGGATAACGGTCCGAAGTTAGATACCCAAATCAACCAGAGTGGTATTTCAAGATTGCCTCCACCCATACTGGCGTATGGACTTCACCGGCTCCCACCTATCCTACACAAGCTAATTCGAGTACCAATGTCAAGCTATAGTAAAGGTCCCGGGGTCTTTCCGTCCTGCCGCGCGTAACGAGCATCTTTACTCGTACTGCAATTTCGCCGGGCCTGTGGTTGAGACAGTGGGGAAGTCGTTACGCCATTCGTGCAGGTCGGAACTTACCCGACAAGGAATTTCGCTACCTTAGGATGGTTATAGTTACCACCGCCGTTTACTGGCGCTTAAGTTCTCCGCTTCGCCCCGAAGAGCTAACAGGTCCCCTTAACGTTCCAGCACCGGGCAGGCGTCAGTCCATATACATCGAATTACTTCTTCGCATGGACCTGTGTTTTTAGTAAACAGTCGCTTCCCCCTGCTCTCTGCGGCCATACAACGCTCCACCCGCATGGGGCTTCACGTCTCCGGCCCCCCTTCTCCCTAAGTTACGGGGGCAATTTGCCGAGTTCCTTAACCACAGTTCGCCCGATCGCCTCGGTATTCTCTACCTGACCACCTGTGTCGGTTTGGGGTACGGGCCGCTAAGAACTCGCTAGAGGCTTTTCTCGGCAGCATAGGATCACTGACTTCACCTGAATCGGCTCGGCATCACGTCTCAGCCTTCATGTGTTGCGGATTTGCCTACAACACGGCCTACACGCTTACCCCGGCACAACCACCGGCCGGGCTCAGCTACCTTCCTGCGTCACCCCATCGCTTGACTACTACCCATCAGGTTCCCACGCTCCCCACCATCAGCCCGAAGGCATCAGACAGTTCGGGTGGTTAGCACAACGAGGTTCGTCAGGGACGCTCTTTCGCGGGTACGGGAATATCAACCCGTTGTCCATCGACTACGCCTCTCGGCCTCGCCTTAGGTCCCGACTCACCCAGGGCGGATTAGCCTGGCCCTGGAACCCTTGGTCATCCGGCGGAAGGGTTTCTCACCCTTCTTTCGCTACTCATGCCTGCATTCTCACTCGTGCCGCGTCCACAACTGGGTCACCCCGCTGCTTCACTCGCGGCACGACGCTCCCCTACCCATCCACACACCTGCACAAGGAATCAAGTCCAAGCGAGGTTAAAATGTGAATGCCACAGCTTCGGCGGTGTGCTTGAGCCCCGCTACATTGTCGGCGCGGGACCACTTGACCAGTGAGCTATTACGCACTCTTTAAAGGGTGGCTGCTTCTAAGCCAACCTCCTGGTTGTCTATGCGACCCCACATCCTTTTCCACTTAGCACACGCTTAGGGGCCTTAGCTGGTGATCTGGGCTGTTTCCCTCTCGACTACGAAGCTTATCCCCCGCAGTCTCACTGCCGCGCTCTCACTTACCGGCATTCGGAGTTTGGCTGATTTCGGTAAGCTTGTGGGCCCCCTAGACCATCCAGTGCTCTACCTCCGGCAAGAAACACGCGACGCTGCACCTAAATGCATTTCGGGGAGAACCAGCTATCACGGAGTTTGATTGGCCTTTCACCCCTAACCACAGGTCATCCCCCAACTTTTCAACGTTGGTGGGTTCGGCCCTCCACGCGGTCTTACCCGCGCTTCAGCCTGCCCATGGCTAGATCACTCCGCTTCGGGTCTAGGACACGCGACTGAATCGCCCTATTCAGACTCGCTTTCGCTACGGCTCCCCCTCACGGGTTAACCTCGCCACATGCCACTAACTCGCAGGCTCATTCTTCAAAAGGCACGCCGTCACCCCGTAAGGCTCCGACGGATTGTAGGCGAACGGTTTCAGGTACTATTTCACTCCCCTCCCGGGGTACTTTTCACCATTCCCTCACGGTACTCGTCCGCTATCGGTCACCAGGAAGTATTTAGGCTTACCAGGTGGTCCTGGCAGATTCACGGCAGATTTCAGGGGTCCGCCGCTACTCGGGAACACCCACAGAAGGTCAGCAACTTTCACCTACCGGACTTTCACCGTCTACGGTCAGCCATTCCAGACTGTTCGACTAGCCACTGACTTTGTAACTTCTCGAACAAGTGTCAGCTTGTTCAGCAGGGTCCCACAACCCCGACCACGCAACCCCTGACAGGTATCACACGCAGCCGGTTTAGCCTCAATCCGCTTTCGCTCGCCACTACTCACGGAATCACTAAATTGTTTTCTCTTCCTACGGGTACTGAGATGTTTCACTTCCCCGCGTTCCCTCCACACACCCTATGTGTTCAGGTGTGGGTGACACCACA